>JAYQWI020000692.1:0-7980 GCA_035871815.2 Candidatus Parabeggiatoa communis | reverse complement strand
AATCCGTTTAATCTTGATGAGTTCACCGTCTTCAGTCAGGCGCAGATGTTTGAGTTTGACTTCAAAATCACCTGCGTTTTTGAGTTGCCCTGTTTCTTCATCAGCAACGCAGTGCGCGGCTGTCAATACCCATTGTGGATGAATGAGACTACCGCCACATATTCTGCTGAAGGTGGTGAGGGTTTCGTCATCTCGTTCACGTACTTCTACCATCCAAGGATAAACCCCGGCTATGGCATTTTCGCCATTGACAATGCGCGGTGTACGGGTAGGCTCACTGGCCTCTTGTGCGCTAAGATAAGTGGAAAGCAAAATGGCTAGGGCCGTTGTACTTGTTATCAGTAAATTCTTAAGCATTTTATTTGCTCCTGTTTGTAGTAGGCGCTTTAGCGCCTTTTTGATTTCAAGATCATAATAATATTATAAATAGTAGACTTCTGTTTTGATAGAACTTCTGTTTTGATAAAACGCTGATGATGCCGATGATACTGACGTCGCGATAGATTGAAAGTACAACGGATGATCTGAGTTGGGTTAATAATCGAATTTAATAATTGGGCAATTCCAAAAAAATAAAATACCCAAAACTACCAGACTACTCTATGCATACAAATCTTATGTCACAAACTGTCTGCTCACGCAGAGCCGCAGAGCCGCAGAGTACCTTGGTTTATCGGCCCGTAATTAGTTGTACTCAATGCCAATAACGTCGCATTGTTTCACGGGCTAAATAGGGGGCTGAAATCTCATGAGCCGATATGCGAAAACTAATCGCGCCAGTTTGTGCTGTATTCCACGTTTGAATGTGACGATTGTGATAACGTTGCACAATCCACTTTCTGGGATGTTTGAAGCGATTACGATATCCTGTTGAAAATAACGCTATTGTCGGTTGCACCCTATCAAGAAATCGTTCTGTTGATGACGTGTGGCTGCCATGATGCGGTGCAATCAAAATGTTTGCTTTTATTAAATCAGTGAGATGGTTTTGCACTAGGCGATATTCTACGCTTTTTTCAATATCCCCAGGTAATAGAATAGCATGGTTTTCTACGCTGACTTTTAAAACACAACTTGCGTTATTCTCCTTTTTTAAAAAAGACTTGGCTGTGGGATGTAAGATTTGAAAGTCAATGCCATCCCAGTGCCAATGTTGGCCTGTTTGACATGATAATACTTGAGTCTTGCTCAATTTTGTGCGACTGTTATCCACGATTTTTTGGATTTTTTCAGGGGCGCTGGTGAGCACTTGGTTGACCTGTAATTGCTCTAAAACACTTTGCGTTCCGCCGCTATGATCATTGTCACCATGACTGATCAACAGTTTATCAATTTTTGGTATGCCTTTTTTTAGCAAAAAGGGCACGACGACGGCATCACCGGTATTAAAGCCACTACGCGATTTTGGCCCAGTGTCATATACCAGCACGTTGTTTTGGGTGCGTATCACGGCCGCTAAACCTTGTCCCACATCTAATAAGGTTAACCAGACTTCGCCACGATTAGGATGGGCTGGGAGTATGAAACAGAGGGGTAAGCACCAGAGTATGCCTAGCCATCGGGCAGGAAAGCCAGGCGGTAAGAGTAAGAGGGCAACGCCTATCATGGCTATGATGATTGTCCATAGCGGTGGTGTGTGTTGTTGCCAATTCCAATTGAGATTATAAAACCATTCCATTGAAACCCAAAGGGCTGATATCGTATCAGCGGCAATGTGCAATAACCCATTACCGAATTCAGGTAGGGGCAAAATCAGTGCGGTGCCTAACAAGGTGAGCGGTACAACACAAAAACTAACCCAAGGTATGGCGATGCTGTTAGCGGGTAGCGAAATCAATGGGATATAACCAAAGACGGCTAACACGATGGCCAATAAACCGAGTGTCACTGCCCATTGCATTTTCCAACTGCCTAATCCCTTTTTCGTTAATGAAGAGAGGCCGATTTCACGTCGGCCGCTCAATGCATAGATAAGGGTAGCAACGGCCCCGTAAGACAGCCAAAATCCTGCTGACAGGACGGCGAATGGATCCCATAATAAGACGATGAGCAAAGCGAGTGTTAATAGATGCGAAGTCGCGACTTTGCGAGCGAAGACAACGCTTGAAACGGCTACGGCTACCATAATTAAGGCGCGTTGCGTGGGCAGAGAAAAGCCTGCTAATAGTGCGTATATAAAAGCGGCTAATAAACTTGATAAGGCGGCAAAATAGGGGGCAGGTAGCCATAACGTGGCTTTACTGGCATAACTCCATAACCGACGGGCTACTCCAAAACCCAGCCATGCAATGAATCCAATGTGTAAACCAGAAATGGCGCTCAAATGGGCTGTGCCGGTACGTTGCAAAACGTTTTTCTGTTCAGGCGTTATCCATTGCCTCTCGCCTAGCGCCAATCCGATGATAATAGCGGTACTGGGTAAATCACCGAGTTGATCGCGTATCTTTAGTGCCAAACGATAACGCAGGTTATCTATATTAAACGGTGAGGGCTCACTTAATAAACGTCGCTCACCTTTTGGACGAACATAACCCGTTGCCTGTATGCGGTGTTGGAACGACCAAGCTTCATAATCAAAACCGCCGGGATTGATCATCCCATGTACTCGTTTTAAGCGTACTGTTAATTGCCAGAGTTGTCCAGGGCGTAATGGCTCATGTGGATCACCAGACATTGATAAGCGTAGGTGCCCAGGATCAGGCCACGCTTTAAATGGAAGCGGCGCAAAATCAAATTGCCAAACGGATTCTCTGTCATATTGCCTGTGTTTAGGTAAATTAATGACCCTACCAATAATTTTTATATCCTGTCCTTCAATATGATGAGGTAAACTGTGTGCGAGTATCATATCCGCTCGCCAAACTGTCCATAAGAAGCCTATTGCAAAAAAGAAGAGTAGGCGATAACGTGGTAATAGCCAAATGGCTATGAGTAAGGGAAATAATAGGCCACTCCAACGGACATCGGGGAGTTCAGTCAATGATTGACAAAAGAGTATGCCAAGAAGAAAGGCGAGCGTTAAATAGCCTAAACGTATCTTTTTCAAAGGCGGCTGGGTGCAAAGTTTAGATATCAATGAATGAATTGAATAATAAAAATGAGCCATTTGCCAATTATGTACTGGGATTATAAAATGGGAAGCCTTCACACAAGGGCTTGCGCGTGGGATTGCCTCTACATACAATCGGTTATTAGTATGTGCAATCCTTTGCACTGGGCCTGATGTCATTTATTACTATGACTCAATCCCATTTAATGATCCCACAGCCCACTCAGTAGTCAATCGCGTAATCCATTTATCAAAATGGATTATTTGGATTTTTGTTTGCCTTCAAGTTTGACTTGTTTATCAGTGTCTGCGTCAGCTTGCCAATCTTCTATTAATAGCCCCGATACACGATTAAATTCACGAGTATTATGGGTAACTAAGGTAACTTGATTTGCCAAAGCAATTGCAGCAATTAACATATCATTAGGCCCAATAGGTTGCCCTTTAGCGGCAAGTGTCGCACGTATTTTTCCGTAATGTTCCGCAGCTTCATCATTGAAGGGTAAAGAAGAAAAATTGTTGAGAAATTTTTTTTGCACTTTCAGCGTTTCTGTGGGATCGCGAGTTCGCATAGCACCATAGTAAAGTTCCGCTTTAACGATAGAACACACATAAATATTTTCTGGTTTATGTGACTCCAAACGTTGTTTTAACTCGGGTGAACGCCCATTCAAGTATATAATACACGCATTTGAATCAAGGAGATAATCCATTATAAAATATCCCTTATTTCAAACTCACCTTGCGGTGGTCTTTCTATTGGATCGTGGGCAGTTGCGCCATAAGTTTTTTCAAAGAAATCGGGAGGCCAAGCATTTTCATGAGTAGAAGAGCTTTGGATTGGTTGTAATACAACCAAGATGTCCAAATTTTGACCTTTCATCTCATCAGGGAGTGGTAGGCTTAAAATACCATCATTGCTTACTTGAGATGTGAATCGAATGGTTTTCATATTTTTATCCTTAATAATAATAATGATTTACCCTAGCACTAATTTTTATATCCTATCCTTCAAAATAATGAGCTAAACTTTGTGCCAGTCTCATCGAAGCTCGCCAGACTGTCTCTAAAGATTCTATTGCAAATCAAAATAGTATACGATAACGTGGTATAGACGCATTGCAATACGTCTCGATTATCGGAGCTTGCCGCAAATATTGGCTATGACTGAATTAATTATTAAATAATAATAAAAATGACCCATTTGCCAATTCTCAATTATTAACACGCATCATTTTTTATCAGAAAAATGAGGGGCATATTATGAAAAAAATTTTTAAACGCTTATTACCATCTGCCTCTCAAATGAAATCTCATCCAAGACTTCAGTTTTTGGGAAAGTTTCTTCATGAGCCTAATTTATGGCATTTAAATAGACGGACATTAGCTGGCGGTGCCGCAGTTGGTTTGTTTATCGCCTTTATGCCTGTACCCATACAAATGTTGTTAGCAGCTCTATTGGCAATTTGGTTTCGTGTCAATTTGCCTTTATCAATTAGCTTAGTTTGGATAACGAATCCAATTACCATACCCCCCTTATTTTATTTTGCTTATCAGTGTGGCAGCATTTTATTGGGTGCGTCAACGCTACAAACCGAGTTTCAATTAGATTTTTCCCCAGAATGCATCGTTTATCTCTTAGGCCATTTTTTGCAGCCGCTGTTACTGGGTTGTTTAATATTGGGTGCTTTGTGTGCAGCGATGGGTTATTGGTTAGTCAATGTGTTATGGCGCTTACAAATAACTTATTTATGGCGGGAACGACGTGAAAAAAGACTGAAAAAATGGTTAGCGGCAAAGCAGAAATTAAGTCAACTGGCAAAAGTCTCAGCGTAAAAAAAATAGGTTGGCATTGATGCCAACCTCCTTGTCATAACAAATCGCTCACAAAAAAATACAAAACGGCCCTGTTTTTTTTTATAAAACGGTTATTGCATCACCGTTAATCTGATCTCGTCACACCGTGTTGATTTTCAGAACGAAAATCAGTCAGTTTGAATATAATTAATAACGAACGTTTTGAGACAAATTGTTCGTTAACCGTTCTGTTATTGATATAAATGTTCAGTAATCATACTCTTTGGAATCGTCGCTTTGAACTTTTTCCTTTTGAATCCGATGATAAATTTCCTCACGGTGAACAGCAATATCTCGGGGCGCATTAACCCCAATCCGCACTTGATTCCCTTTAACACCTAACACGGTTACCGTCATCTCATCGCCTATCATCAGAGATTCACCAACACGCCTTGTCAAAATCAGCATTAGATTTTCTCCTTATCTACTTTCAAGTTCCAAGCTCAAAATCCAAAATATACCCTATTATTAAAATGGGAAATACAACAATGACAAAATGATTTGCCATTAAGGCTCAATAAAAAATCAATTGCTCATAAACAAACGGGGCAATCCTTATAAATCCATGCTGGTGATTTTAAATCTTGATATCGACTGCCTTGGTGTATCGAAGTGCCAAGCATTTAGACCGCCAATAAAACGATAACCTATTGATTTTTAATAGCAACATCGTTTTATCAAGACTACCCACATCATGAAACTGACTCTGAATCTAAATCAAAAGCCGCATGTAAACTTCTAACCCCTAATTCCAAGTATTTCTCATGTACAACGACCGAAATTTTAATTTCAGAGGTAGCAATCATCTGAATATTAATGCCTTCATCAGCCAACGCCTTAAACATCGTGCTGGCAATGCCCGCATGTGAACGCATCCCGACACCCACTAAGGAAATTTTCACGATATGTTCATCACCTCGCACCTCACGCGCACCGACTTCTTGAGCAATATTTTGCAAGATATCTAAAGCTGTTTTGTAATCATTGCGATGCACTGTAAAAGTAAAATCCGTCGTGCCATCGGCCCCCATGTTTTGGATAATCATATCCACTTCAATGTTAGCCTCAGCAATAGGGCCTAACATCAGGTAGGCAATCCCAGGTTTATCTGGCACACCCAATATGGTTAATTTGGCCTCATCACGACTAAACGCAATACCTGAAATCAGGGCTTTTTCCATTGTTTCATCCTCTGGTGCAATCAATGTACCTGGCCCCTCTCTAAAAGAGGATAGCACACGAAGCGGCATATTGTATTTACTGGCAAATTCCACAGCACGAATTTGCAGCACTTTTGAACCCAAACTCGCCATTTCCAACATTTCTTCAAAGCTGATTTGATCAAGGCGACGAGCCTCAGGCACCACGCGGGGATCCGTGGTATAAACCCCATCAACATCAGTATAAATCTGACACTCATCGGCTTTAAGGGCAACCGCTAAGGCAACAGCGGTAGTATCAGAGCCGCCCCGGCCTAAAGTGGTAATATTACCTTCAGTATCAATACCTTGAAAGCCGGCTACAACAACCACAGTGCCTTGTGCTAAATCGGCATGAATACGTTGATCATCAACTTCAAGAATACGCGCTTTGGTATGGGCACTATCGGTCAAAATATGCACCTGTGCGCCAGTATAAGAACGTGCAGGACAAGCACGCGCTTCAAGCGCCATACTTAACAAACTGATCGTCACCTGTTCACCGGTCGATAAAAGCACATCAAATTCACGGGCTTTTGGGGGATCTGCAATACTTTTGGCGAGGGCCACTAAGCGATTTGTTTCACCGCTCATAGCAGACACAACGACAACGACATCATCTCCTCGGGCGCGATTTGCCATCACTTTTTCAGCGACAGCACAAATCCGTTCAACAGAACCGACAGACGTGCCACCATATTTTTGTACTATCAATGCCATATTTTGGGTAATCCTTTATTCAACTAGGCTATATGAATGGTTATTAAACCTTATTTTTCAATAAAAGTACAAGTAGTTCATGAGTTCAGTAGTTTATGAGTTCATAAATCTAAAATATATTATATTCAAAATCCTTTGGCAAAGGTATTATTTAGGAACGATAAAATCGATTTTACCGATTCTTAATTTTTGTTATTGAAATTAAATTTTGATTTTTCTCCATTATTACTTATGGTTCGGTGATATCAAAAGTGGTTTTTTGAATTTGACTAGACATAACAATTTTGTCTGTTAGTTTTTGTCTGTTAGTTAAAATAATCAACAAAATAATACAACACTAAGGAGAAAACTGATGAGCACTAATCCAACTTCTGACATTATTAATGAACGCGTAGATGATAAGTACTGAAGCACAAATAGTTAAACTAAGCCCCCTACGTCGCCGTAAAGGACTCGTCTTCAGAACCGTGCGTGAGACTTTCACCTCACACGGCTCCTTTCCCAACTATTGTTATTTGACTGTATTCCACTCGCCTATGTTAAGGATTGCCCTATTGGCCTTCTTAACATCTTCAAGTGTTTTTGTATCATGACAATGCCCATGTAGAAGTTGTAGATTCGTGTAGACATCTTTTCCACCTTCCTTCTTAGGTTTGATGTGGTTAAACTAAGCCCCCTACGTCGCCGTAAGGGACTCGTCTTCAGAACCGTGCATGAGACTTTCACCTCACACGGCGCATCGAATAACTGTTATTATTTGACCGTAGTCTTTCCAATAACGTCTTTAAACCGTTACTTGCGTAACATCATTTCATCATGCTCTGGAAAATGTTTTCCACTCATGGTACTGATATATTTAATGACTATATTGTTCTCAGTTAGCAGTGTACACGTAGGCATATCCCCTTCATTACAAAGAGGCATTAGCTTTTTGTACAATCCTGTTAAGCCTATCTATTAAAGTTTGATAAACGGAGCTCACCGCTTACTTTCTTTGATATACATTTTGTTACTTCGTGTATATTGGTGAGTCTAATAGACTTAATTACCCCGTTTCCAAAAATTGGCTATATTCAGACTTAGATATTATCTCTACACCGTGGCAATGTTTCTCTCGAAACCAATACCTATCATATTACCAATTCGATGTAATAT
>JAYQWI020000691.1:0-4307 GCA_035871815.2 Candidatus Parabeggiatoa communis | reverse complement strand
AATCGCTATTTTTTCAATGCCTTCGCTCGATCAGGCTTGCAACCACGATTCAGAGTACGGAATACCACTGATTTGGCACATGACTTAATTTGGGGGTGGCCTAAAATAATTGATAATGAGTATATTGAAGGATGAATCACGGTTTAACCGTTGTGATAACTGATAACTTATCACAGATTTTGAGTCAGCCCAAAAACACTTGGAACCCGCCTCCCACTCCAAGCCCGTTAAGATGTCGAGTGGATAAAGCTAAATACATCCACAAAACCCTTTAACCAAACTGAATCATAGAGAGGCAAATTAGCGAGAATACCTCTCGTGTAGGTAGGCGAATTTGCTAGTTCCCACAAGGAATCGGTAAATTCATTATTTCAAACTCAATGATTGGAAGACTAATCATGGCTATACAACATAGAAAGCGCAGTTTTATGAAAAGCGCAAACTCGGGGCCACCTAATAGGTGGTGGCGATTTATACCCGCTTTGGCGGTTGGGTTAGCTTTGCTTGTGGGTGGAGTTTTGCCTGCGACTAGCTTGGCTGATGACCCACCTGTTAGTGTAGGAACTATAAAGCTTCCGGCTAGTGCTTTAGTTATACAAAGTGGTTCTATAACAGATGCAAGTGCTAGCATAGGGGGATTAACCACTCAAGACGGCGCACCTACAACTGTCTCAGCAGGTACTGTTATAACCATAACCCCCGGAACTGGGGCATTGGTCATGCCGGGAGGAATAGCACCCAGCGGAAGTTCAACAACAGGAACAATAACACTTCCTGGTACCGCATTAACTATGCCTGTCGCAGCACCTATGATAAGTCCTAAGCTCGACTCGACATTAGCTAATTTAGCGAGTGCTGCCACAATTTCCATCCCAACAAGCATCAATTTGGCTCAATCGCAGTCTTTAGCGTTATCTGGTGAGCGAGTACAAGTACAACTCGTTACTCACTCGCAAGGCATAAACAATGCGATTAGTAGCATTATTAAAGCGGGTGGAAAAGTTACCGGAGTTGGTAATAACAATACGGTAATTCAAGCATGGGTACCACTCAATGCTTTGAATAATGTTGCTAGTGAGCAGGATGTATACGCTATTCGTCGTCCAGCTGAGTTTATTCCTTTTGCAACGACAGAAGCCCTTGACGATACTTACGTCAGTGACTCCAATGTTTCTGACGATTGGCACGATGCCGGTTTTACTGGGAAGGGTATCAAGGTAGGTATTATAGACGTTGGCTTCACCTCTTATAAAAGCTTACTTGGCACAGAATTGCCTAATTCTAATTCTGTGATAGTTAAGAATTTTGTAGATAGTGAAACCGATAGTCAAGTTGATGGTAGTTATGTGCATGGTACAGCTTGTGCTGAAATTATCCATGATATCGCTCCTAATGCAACCCTTTACCTTGCAAAGGTCGCTAGAGGGCTTGATATAGAAGAAGCTGTTGGCTGGATGAAACAACAGAGTGTAGATATTATTTCTTCATCCATTGGTTCCTACAATGAAACCCCTGGAGATGGCACTGGTACATACGAGAATCTCGTTAAAGACGCTCGTAGTAAGGGTATCTTGTGGTTTACAGCAGCTAGCAATGATCGGCTAAATCATTGGGGAGGTATATATACGGATACAGACTCCAATGGTTACCATGAATTTGTTACCGGTACGCAAAATAAAGAGATAAACTTTTTTGGTCCTGGTAATGGTACTGCTTATACCATCAATGCGGATGTCTCCATTAAAGTTTATGTCCGTTGGGATGATTGGAAAAAAGATGGAGCTAACAATCCTACTAGTACCCAAGACTACAATTTGTTATTAGTTAGATGGAATGGAAGTTCGTTGTCCATAGTCGCAAGTAGTACAAATCTACAAAACGGACTACCGGGCCAATTTCCAACTGAATTTGTTGAATACACCACAACAGGAGTTGCGGCTGCATACGGGATTCTTATTCAACGTGTTAAGGCTACCCGTAATGTTAATTTTGAAGTATTTGCTCCAAAAATGCTTCGTTTTGATGAAATTGTTTTTTCTCGCAGCCTTGCTAACCTTTCAGATGCAAAAAGTGCTGTAACGGTGGCTGCAGTGGATGTAAATCCGTCTTATCCCCAAGAAAGTTATAGTTCTGAAGGGCCAACTAATGGACCAGGTGGTAGTGCGACCGGTGGGCTTACAAAACCTGATATTTCTGGGTATGCCAATGTAACTACTAAAAGTGCTGGTAAATTTAACGGTACTTCTGCCGCTACCCCTCACACGGCAGGTGCTGCCGCTTTAGTAATGGAAGCTTTTCCAAATTACTCCCTTGATCAGGTACAAAAGTTCCTAGAAACGAATGCTATTGATTTAGGCAGTTCGGGAATGGATTCCAAGTTTGGATATGGTCGCCTTTTTTTAGGGGCAGTTGTGGATGATCTGCCTTGTGAATCACCAGTTGGGACAGCGAAGACTGTCACAATCAAATCGGTAGGCAATGGTAATTGGAATAATGCTTCTACCTGGAATTTGAACCGTGTACCTAACAGCACTGATGTAGTATTGGTTGGTAAACATCAGATAATGAATCTTCCTGCCAAAACCAATGTCAATGTACTCTGTAATTACGGTGAACTGTGGAGTAGAGCAGATGCATCACTGAAAATTCAGGCCCCAGGTGGTATTTCCAACTATGCCACTGGCGTAATCAAAGGGCAAGACGGCGCGAATGCACCTGGTAACTGCAATGCAGGAAAAGATGTTATCTTGCAAACCGCGAAATCGGTTAAAAACTTTGTCAAAACTGAGGATGATTATTGGTGGTACACCTATGAGAAACCAGGCCCAATTACCAATGAAGGTCAAATTCTTGGTGGCATGGGAGAAAACGGCACATCATGTGCTGGTAAAGGTGGTGAAGCCGTTGTACTGGGACGCAATGTCACTAATACGGGTAAAATTGAAGGTGGCAAAGGTGGTAATGCCAATAATGGCAAAGGTGGTGAAGGTGGTCGTGCCCAAGTATTTGGCAGATTTGGTGGAAGCCAAGGGGGTAGTTCTGGTAATTTGAGAAGTACAGGAACCATTCGCGGTGGCAATGGTGGCAATGGTGGTAATGGTACATCAGGTGGTGATGGTGGTAACTTGTGGCTAGTTGCATATCCGAATGTTTACTTAGGTGGCACATATACCGGCGGTTGTTGGAAATGTGGCTCCATTAACAGAGGTGAACACAAGGCAGGTAGTGGAGGTAGCCCCAATGGTAAATACGGTTGGATAACGGTTGAACCATTGGTTATCACAATTGATGAAGGCACAGATATCAAAGGTGGAGACATTACCATTTTTGGTGGTGATGATACCATACTGAATCTTGGTACCACTATTGAGTCCACAGGGAACGTAACCTTAGCTGTTGGTAAGAATGGTACAGTTGATTTAACCGGAGACTCCGCATCAATAAAAGCATCTGGTGAGGTAAAAGTCCTTGCTGATGATGTTAAGATGAATGCGGGTACAACACTATCTGAAGTTATACAAGCTTCTAAGATTGAAACAGGGCCAGGCAAAATCCTCCATGAGGTATCGCTAACTGGAGCAACGCAGGTTAGTGGTCTACAGGGTGCTACTTTGTCTGTTCGGCTTGTTTTAGCTAATGGTGGGCCAGTACTTGATACCTATATTTTGAGCGTGAGCGATTCAGAAGGTTGGACTATAGGTAAATTACCACCAGCTATTAAAGTTGCCGAGCTTAGTTCTGTCGGTTTTGGGTTAGATGTTACTTTGCCATCGACAGCAAGTGCTACAGATGTCATCACAATTACTGCCACTTCGCAAGCGGATTCAGAAGTGTCTGCTACAATGAAGGTACAAGTAGCTGTTACGACTGATAAAACGGCTGAAGATGGTAATAACGATGAAGATAAGGTGGAGACTGTTGCAACAAATAATGATGCAACCATTCCCACCATTGAAGTACCTTCTTCTGCAAATGACAACATTGGTAGTTCTCCTAACTCAGAAATAATACCAATAGGTGAAGTTGGTGATAATACCACTCCTAGTGACGGTAATGCTAATACTGACAGCAATGCTAATACCAATAATGATAGTGGTAATACTGACGGCGATGAGAGTCAGAATGATGATGGTAATTCTGTTATTATTGGCAACTACACTGTATCCGGCACACTCCTCAATGAACTTGGTGAAGCCATAGTCGGTGCCACGATACAAGTCGCTGACAAACAAACGCTGACTAATTCGGCAGGGAATTGGGCCATCACAGGCTTGCCAGAAGGCACACACCAAACCACAATGACTTTA
>JAYQWI020000690.1:0-7204 GCA_035871815.2 Candidatus Parabeggiatoa communis | reverse complement strand
ACGGCCCAGCTTGAAGAAACCAATACTAATATAACGCGCGCGCTATTTAATACTCTCGCTTACCAAGTCACCAATCACGAAAGCGATTTGGTGAGAAATATTCAGGTCAAAATCCAACTCGGTGATCACACCGCCCATTCTACCCACTTCTCATTATTGGGTGGCGAAACCCGCGAAGTGCCCGTCGTCATAGGCGGTTACGCCGATTTAGCAGATTTAAGCCCACTGACCACCACTTTGCACATTCAACCTGACACCGGTGAAGTGGCCCGTTTGATTCAGCATCAAGAAGTCGACATCGCTTATGGCAGCGGCCTCACCGTCAGTTTGCAAACGCAAAAACTCACCCGCGGTGGTGAAGGCCAAGTCAAATTCAGTGTGGAAAATAAGTACTGAAGCATGAATTTTGAGGTATTTTAGGAGAAGCAAATTTGGAATTGCTCACCAATATTCCTCAAAATATTTTCAACTTCATTGAGCAAATGTTCGAAAGATAAATAAGCATCAAAGGGTAACCACGAATATTTAATAAAACGCCATAAGATTTCGAGCAGGTTCAATTCATAGCCAAGGCAATGTGGTTTGGGCAGCCGTTTATGAAGCTTTCGGAAAGGCACGAGTTGATGTCAAGTTGGTGGAGAATCATCTGCGATTTGCGGGGCAGTATTTTGATGGGGAGACGGGGCTGCATTATAATCGATACCGTTATTATGAGCCTGATATTGGGCGGTATTTGAGGCTTGATCCTATACCCTCGGTGAATCAGTATGCTTATGTTTCGGGAAATCCGTTAAGTTATGTTGATCCGTTTGGATTGTATACCGAAATTCTAATTGGTGGTGATTACGAAGGGCATCCCTATGGACATGTTGCTTTAAGAATTTCTGGAAATGGATATGAGATAGTGTATGACTTTGGACGTTATGGTCAAGTTCGAGGCTTCTTTAACGGCGAAGGGGATGGGATACTTCGAATATGGACTAATTTTTATCGTTATATAACGGCTGAAAATAGGCTTGGTCGAGTCACAATGGGTTATGTTTATAACACAACTCCATCTCAAGAAGAGATGATCATGCACTACTACAAAGAATTGATTGAGAATACACCAGTTGTCAAATCTAATGCTTATCTGAAAGCGTATAAGATTGAAGATTATCATGCGGCAAACAATAACTGTACTACTCTCGTTCTTGATGGGATAGCGCAGGCAAGGCTTCTTGATGTCTTACATGGAAATGTAGAAGGGCTGTTTAATAAGCTTGATAATGACGCATTTGATCAAGGAGTAAGACTTACTTTTCTAGAAAAAATGGCTTATTGGTGGACAAAAGAATACAAAGGTATCAGTATGCCTTTCGATCTGGAACAATCAATTGTTCATGATGATCGTTACAGTCAAGAGAGGGTTTACCCTAGTATTAACGAGTAAAGCAATTCCAAAATAGTTAATAAATATACCCGTTTGCGCTCTTTAAATTATCAAGATATTTATAGCTGGTATATTTATTAGAGTTTATACCGATTTAATGATAACCTATTGATTTTATTAAAAAGTATAGCTTAAAAATAATAAAGTCAAGTAGTTACATTGAATTGGTATAATATTTATTTTTTTGAATTGCCTAATAATGATGGAGAATCAAGATGTTTAAAACACTGATATTGCTTTTACTTGCTGTGTTATTTTGCGTATGCTCCTTTTGGTTAGGTATGTGGTGGAAAGGAAAAACGCTTGGAGAAGCAACCAAATTTGAATTAACGTCTCCTGTGTCGATACAGGTTTCACCTGAGCAAATAGGTTCTCTTCCGGTAGGAACAGTGATATATCAATATCCTATCAAAATAGAAACACCTATTTATTACATGTTTCTTCAATTAAAAGAAAGAGACATTCTGAAAAGTTACCGTGGTAAAAACCGAGATAAATATAATCTAATTGTTCCGGTTTGGGCTTATCCAATTGAGCACAACATTCAGTAAATGAGTAAGATTAGTCTGCATCTAATACTGGTGTCTATGGCTTAGGCTTGATGGATGGGAGGGAATGAGTGCTGATGCCTTGACAAGGCAGCTTTAATGGCTAATCTTGGCGCATTTCTGTTTTCCCACTATGAAAATTGTTAATTATTGCATTAATCGTTCATGATCCAAAAAGCGGTGTCACTCGTTACGCCTACGACAAAAACGATAATCGAATCAAACAGATTCTGCCAGAAGGGCAAGTTACCCTGTATGAATACGATGCCGCCGGTAATCAAACCGCCCGTCTTGACGCTTCAGGGCAAAAGATTGCGTACCAATACGATGCCCTGAACCGTTTGACGCAAGCCGATTACTATGCCGCGGATAACCACCAAACCTCGGTGAAAACGGTTCATTTAACTTATGATGTCGTCGGGAATCTGGCATCCTACGACGATGGCACCACCTCAGCAACTTATACTTATGACGCTTTAGGCCAGAAACTGAGTGAAACGGTTGATTATGGAGCCTTCACCGTAAGCCACAGCTACGAGTATTATGCCAATGGCCGGAAGAAATCCTTCACCGGCCCCGATGGTGTTAAAATCACCTACTCGTATGACGAGAATAACCGCTTAAGTGCGATTGACATTCCCAATGCCGGTCGGGTAACCTACAACACCTATCACTGGAACCGTCCAGCTAAGATCACTTTACCCGGTGGCAGCCAGATTGACTTAGCCTACGATCCTTTGATGCGCTTGCTGTCCAAAGCCGTTAAAGATCCCGCACAACAATTCCTGATGGACTATGAGTATGAACACTCACCAGCCAACAACATCACGAAAAAGACAACGGAACAGGGTGAATATGCTTATCAATACGATGAGCTATCTCGCTTAACCCAGGCCACCAATCCCGTGCTTGAAGACGAGCATTACACTTACGACTTATTAAGTAATCGTTTGACAGCCTCCGGTGTAGAAGCCAGCTATGATGCCAACAACGCACTACTCAGTTATGGTGATGCCGAATTTGAGTATGATGCTTCTGGCAACGTGGTTAAAAAAACGGATGCTAGTCAAGTCACTCATTATGAGTATAATGTTGAGGGCCGTTTAGTACGGGTAATAGATGGCGAAGATAATCTCATCGCTGAATACGACTACGATCCTTTTGGCCGCAGAATTTGGAAAGAAGTTGAAGGGGTTAGAACCTATTTTGTCTATGCCGCTGAAGGGCTTATCGGCGAATACGATGACAGTGGTGTCGAAATCAAGGGTTATGGTTATCGGCCCGATTCAATGTGGACAACAAATCCCTTATTCCAGAAAACCAATGGCAGTTATTATTGGTACCAGAATGATCATCTTGGTACCCCACAGAAATTGCTTGATAGCCAAGGTAATGTGGTTTGGGCAGCGGTTTATGAAGCCTTCGGGAAAGCACAAGTTGATGTGGACTTGGTAGAAAATCATCTGCGATTTGCCGGGCAGTATTTTGATGGGGAGACGGGGCTGCATTATAACTGGCATCGATATTATGAGCCAACGACAGGTAGGTATTTGTCCGTCGATCCTATTCCGTCTGTGAATTTGTATGTTTATGTGTCGGGGAATCCGGTAAGTTTTGTTGATCCGTTTGGGCTATCAAATCTGCCGTTAAAAGCTTTAATAGAATTCTTTGCTCCTGCTATGGCAATCAAAGATGAAGCAACTGCCATAGCAAAAAAGACGGCTATAAAGAATCGTAAAGAAGCCAGAAAAGCTAAAATACAAGCATTACTGAGGGGTGATAACGCTCGTGGAGAGGATGCTTTTAGGCATTGTTTAGGTTCTTGTATGTCTGTTGTTCAGTTAGGAGTTGAAAAAGCCAAGTTTTTTGGTGATCTCAACGAAGTAAAAGGGGCATTTAAAGGGCTTCATCCAGGTGCTAGTGCGATCTTTGACTTGTATAACAACGAATGTGGTTATGCCTATGGAAAAGTCGCCAATAATACGGGTGATTGTATTTACTTTTGTTGGAGTGGAATAATGAATGGCCCTCTCGCTAGAGATGGTTATTGGCCCCAGTTAATGGAAGAAACGCCTACTGTTTATGAAGTCATTGTTGATGAAGTCATTTTTAATACTGAGGAACTTTTACCACTTTTGGAAATTATTGTGAGCCCATAACGGTAATCAAAGTACTGTGACACTAGGAAAATTCATAGTGTTGACTTATTGAGAAAGGAGCGTATCTAGCAATGAAAGAGTGATGAATATTCTGGAACGCACGTATGATGGATGAACTTGATTAACATTTGCTCACGATTCAATTTTTGGAAGACACGATCCAAATTCTCAAAAATCATTTACAACTTAAAAAGGACAATCACTTTAATTTTTTATTTATTAAGTACTGAAGCATAAATTTTTAGGTGCGTAGGGCCAATCCCTTGTGGTTGCCCTTTGCAGTAAAATACCTGTTTATTTGTGGTTCAGTACTTAATCAATAATTTCAGGGCGCATTTCTAAAAAAGGGCAATCGTCAAATCTCGGTTGAGTTGTACTGACTTAATCACAGTGTCGTGGGAATGTACGCTAAGCATTGTTTATCAAGATAAATCTTGAACTCCAATATTGATAAATCTTGAAGGCCCGATTGGAGTGCAAAATTTATTTTGCTTCGGTGTGATTGGAAAATTTATTTTGCGAAGCCCGATTGGAGTGCAAAATTGCTTCGGTGTGATTTTCGTTCCAAATTTGATTGATAATGACCCTTTTTTTGGGAATGCGCTCTAATTTAATGATGTTTTAAGATCATCATTCATTTGATTGATAATTAAACGATATGATTTCAAATTATAAAATAAATTCAAGGTATTAAGTCAAGTATTCAACATTTTAATTGCTATTTTTAGGTACAATAATAAATATGATAAAACAATATTTTTGGCATGCCATTTTATTAGGAATATTATTGTTGACAATAGTTCATTGTTACCAAAAATGTCATCACTTTGAAGAGATTTCATCAATCCAATCGCCATTGATTCATCCGTTTAAAAGCTATATGGATATAGAGGAAGCGAGACAAATGCTCCCCAAACACCTGAGAAGTTGGTATGTATTTGAAGATTATTCTTATTCAACAATACAGAGCTACCCCCCGTTTAATATATATTCTGTTGTTGTTGATGATTACAAACATTTGAATTATACGGGACAGCTCGGATTAACCTTTTATAATAAAAGGTTAGCAACGAGTTCATTTTTTCCTGTACATCTGAAGTCATACGTTAAAACTTTAGAAGAAACAGAAGGTTTAAAAATGCCCTTAGCTCAAATTTATTCACCCAACATGCTTTTAGAGCAAATTTCTTCATATAAGACTTCTTTTGATAAAATCAATGTTAAACCATATACGTATCTACAATTGTTTGGAGATGTTGTTATATGGGAAGATATTCGCCTTTTAAAAGAAGAAAAACGCTGGGAGAGTTGTTATTTGGATGATTGAACACTCTCCACTATAAAGGGTGAGTAAAGCGAGAGGAAAAACCGCCATTTAGTTGCACTAAATATATGATAAAACAATATTTTTGGCATGCCATTTTATTAGGAATCTTATTGTTGACAATAGTTCATTGTTACCAAAAATGTCATCACTTTGAAGAGATTTCATCAATCCAATCGCCATTGATTCATCCGTTTAAAAGCTATATGGATATAGAAGAAGCGAGACAACTGCTCCCCAAACACCTGAGAAATTGGTCTGTATTTGAAGAGTATTCTTATTCAACAATAGAGAGCTATCCCCCGTTTAATATATATTCTGTTGTTGTTGAAGATTACAAACATTTAAATTACACGGGATTGCTCAAATTAACCTTTTATAATAAAAGGTTAGTAACGATTTCATTTTTTCCTGTACATCTGAAGTCATACGTTAAAACTTTAGAAGAAACAGAAGGTTTAAAAATGCCTTTAGATCAAATTTATTCACCCATCATGCCTTTAGATCAAATTTATTCATATAAGACTTCTTTTGATAAAATCAATCTTAAACCATATACGTATCTACAATTGTTTGGAGATGTTGTTATATGGGAAGATACTCGTCTTTTAAAAGAAGAAGAACGGTGGGAAAGTTGTTATTTGGATGATTGAACAGTCTCCAGTACGAATGTGAGTAGAGCGAGAACGAAATCCACCATTTAGTTTGCGCTAACTATATTTTGAAGAAATAGCAGCAAATGGAATAGACAGGTTGTTAAATAGAAGTTTATGAGAATCAGTAACAACAAGGATTAAGCTCATGCCTAATCCTTGTGTGAGTGAAATTAAGGCTCGATTAAGCCGAATATAACACGATTGGATTACCTTCTCCTAATGCCATCACCGACGGTGAAAGTCGTTTCAACATTAGGATATCGGAACCGACAATCAAATTGTCAGAAGCGGCACCAAGGGCGAGTGGGTATCCTCGACTTGCCACCAAAAGCATTTCTTTAGGCTGGGCAAATAAAGAGATCGCCGCAAAACGCCCGTTCAAGCGCACAAACACTAATCTCATCGCCTCAATTGGAGAAATCTCGATTTCAAGATAGCGGTTCAAAAGCAGATAGATCAATTCTTGATCCGTTTTGCCGTTGAGCTCATAGCCGAGTTCCAACAAATCGTACCGAATCAAAGAGGGATTATCCAGCGTGCCGACATAAACTAAAGCCAACTTATCAAATTGACATAACTGAATTTCCGATTTTGTACCTGCCCTCAAACTCAGAATAGCCAGACTGTCTGGATGTTCGGGTAGCCAAGTTGATAAAGGTTGTTCCGAACTCGATATTTGCTGTATCACACCATCTTGGCAAGTGTTTCCTAGCCACTGAGGCTCATATTCTTCTTCCCAGCGAGATAATTCCACAAGCAATCTAAATGTCAGATCGGGCTTCGTGTTGATACCTAAAATCTGATTCTGTTCCATAAAATGTCTCCAGAAGTGAGTTGATAAAACGGAAGGGAGACCTTAGCACAATTATGAAAAAAAGAAAACTGTTTTGTTATAAAAAGTGACAATAGATGACAAGGGCGACGTTGAGTTGGGCACATTTTGATACGACAACCCAAAATGTCAGCATTACCCTGCAAGATGATCATTTACTTGAAAGCCATGAAACCTTCACTGTCACACTCAGTCAAGTCACTGGTGGTGCGCTGTTAGGTGCTCGTGACACACTGACTGTCACCTTACTAGA
>JAYQWI020000689.1:0-3713 GCA_035871815.2 Candidatus Parabeggiatoa communis | reverse complement strand
GGTTTGATCTCGCTTTGAAACCGCGTGGTGGGAATTGATTATCTTCTGTTCATATTATTGTCAGAGCATTCTTTTGCATAAAAGGCGTATCACTAGACTATTGAATTTCTATCGTAAATATTAATTCGCAATACTTCCTTTTTTTCGTTGACAACAACTCTACCTGGTGTTTTTTCAAAGTGGATCCATATTTCACTTTCTGGAACACAACTTCTGTCGGCAGTTGTCTGCTCATTAAAGCGGCATTGCATCGTTTCTATAATAGTTTCTAGCGAGTACATTTTTTGAGCTCTTAGTGATTTTAAAAGTTGATATCTTTCAAGACCAACCTCAACTTTATTTACCCACTGTTGGTAAAATTCCATGAATGTGCCTATTTTAGAACACGCATAACTCCCATTACACCAGATCGTCCCTGGACAAGTGCCATTCAGTTCAATAAGGAATTCAGTTCCGCAACCATACTCACCAATAAAAGCCAATCCCGGATAATCCCAAATCGGATCGTCATCTTCCGTTTCATCGGTAAATTCAACGGTTTCGGAATATGGAAATGGATCTAAAAATTGAGAAGGAAGAACTTGCTTACGAAAATCAGATATTCCGTAATATGGCCCAGCACCACCTGCGCCAAATGTTTTTATATAGGTTTTGTACTCTAGCGGAAGCTCAAAACCATTATTCTTTTCAAAAGCTGAAATTTCTTGATCTGTAACGACAGGTAATATTTTGTAGTTATGACCAGAACCTCTTGTTCTTGCCCCAAAGACTACTTCAGCATCGTCAAGTTTTTCAAACTTGGGTATTTTTTCTTTCAATCTAAGCCAAAATTCGATACAAGTATTTTTATCCATGAGCATTGATCCTCATTGCTTTTGATGCTTAAACTATAAGTCGATACCTAAAAAGTGTGGAAATATTGTAACAATGGTTCGGACAATTTTACATAGCAATGGCTCCATAGTTACATAAGGTTTCAAAATCAGGGCTAGATTTAATAGAACTGAAATCCAAACCTAAGATGGAAGAAAAGCGTTCAAGCAGATGAGCATTGGCATGATTGAAAGCACAAGCCTTTTTTAGATTTTTCCAGCCATTTTCCCTTTTTAAAGGCTTTAAATCTTCTGAATCCCATCCAAAAACTTTATTCAGATTGATATTCTTTAGATTGAGTCCCTTTTCTTTCCTATTTTCAATCAGGGCTAATTCGGCTTCTTTTTTCTTTTGGGCTATTGCCCACGCCATCATGGGACGAATTAATTTGACAAACACATTATAACCTTGTTGAAAGTTTTGGATAACTTCAGTAAGTTGTTCATTTTGTCGTAATTTATAAAAATCAGTCCAAAACATTTCTATCGTTTCAGGGCCAACTAAATCATTTTCAAAAGAATAATACTCCGTCACAAAAAAACAGCTTGATTGAGGTATCTTAATGAGGTTAAGCAAATCATCCCAATCTTTATCAACAAAAAATAACACGTTTTTCCAATTGCTTATCTTTTGAGTGATTCGTTTGTCATGGTAAGCCGCAATCACACCCTCCTTGCCATCACAAGTCAAGTGAAAAATTTCTCCTTGTTTCCGCCAACGCCGCAATTCTGGCAAATAATAGGCACTATCGGTTTTACCTTCAAAAAAGAGGTACAAACTATAACGTTTGCTATCATAAGCTGTTGTAAATTGTAGCCATAAAGCTTGTGGTGTTTGCCTGTGTTGGCGAAGAGTATCGACTAAATTCATTAGTTCTCCTTAATATAATCCCGAATATCTGCGGCATACTCATCTAACGCATTATCAAAAATAAAGGGCGAATGCGTGACAGTGGCCAGAAAAAAACACCGCTTAGAAGCAAGCATATCTGGCAGGAAATGCTTTTGCCATTCCACTGATAAAGATAATTCTGGTTCATCAAGTAAAATGAGGTATTGTTTTTCACCACTGAGGTAAAGATAAGAAAACAACGAAATAATCTGCTTTTCACCAGAAGATAACAAACTGAGTTTTAAGGGTGTGCCATCATCGAGCGTCATGTCTAACTGATAATCTTTTTCATTATAAAAGAAATGCTTACCTTCTAAGTAGTGATTACACACCTCCGTAAATTGCGTAATAGCTGATTCTTGTTCTTCTAAAGCATGATGTATATTAACCAACTGTGCAAAAAAGTGAGCCAAATACTTATCTTGTTCAGAAATGCTTTCCTTAGCATCTCTTTTTATATTCTCTATGATAATTCTAAGCGTGTTTTTATCTTCTATACTGAGTGTTTTTTCCTCAACACGATTGAGGATTTTTGTGATGGTTGTATCATCCAATTGAGTAATCAGTGTCTTATCAAACGAGTTGGCTTCCCGACGAATCACGTCACGCAAATAACTACTCGCCAATTGATTCAGTTTAGTACGGGCATTTTCTTTGAGTTTTGATAACGCCTCAGAAATTTTTTGCTCAACATCTCTCATACCAAATTCAATTAATTCAAAAAATTCAGTATGATGAGTACGTCTATCCATATAGTCCTCGTCCTCTAATTCAGGAAAGAGCAAAGCCAGTTCTTTTTCTATCCGCCTATAAGTAGGCAAATACAAAATCTGACCATCAAGATGTGCCTTGAGATAGTCTTCTACTTGACGCAAATTTTGAGTGGTTTCCAAAGTATCGTCACAAGATTCACGATAATAGGCACGTATTTGATTGATAGTAGACAAAGATATCCTGAAAATATTTTGCAACTCTTTTTTATCATTAATTGATAAAGACTCCTTTGTAAACCATGCTAATATATCAGGATTTGATTCTATTTGAGCAGCAACACGAGAGGGCAAATTTCTCAGCAAATTTTGACTCAGAAAGTGGGCTGATTCTATATCTTTTTGTGAAATCGTCATTTTTTTACTTTCAATTTTTAGACTCATTTCCGAAAATTCATATTCAGAAATTTTTCGCCATTGACGAGAAAGGAAAAAGTATAATAAATTGATAATCGTCGTTTTACCCAAACCATTGACTCCAACGAGTACGACTTGGTTATCTCTAATTGGAATGGTTATATCTCTGTGACCATAAAGGCCCTGTATTGCAAATTCGGTTATTTTAACCTTAACCATATTTTTTTTCTTATCAAGTTGAAGAATAAATAGAACGCTGATTCAGCTTCTTGTTATGATTGACGGAAATTTTCATCAGACCTAAATAATGGCATCATTTCTCTAACTTATTGAACAAACTGAATATCTTCAAGGGTTTCATTGTCAAGCGAGCTATTATCGGGTTGTTCTTGAACTACTCTGAGTATATCATTATTAGCAATTGTTCATTACAGAATTGGGATGATTAAAAGCCACGGAATGACACGGAAAGCACGGAATATTTCCGTTTTTTTCCGTGGCAAAATCGACCCGAAGCGAATAATGGGTTAATCTCATCAATGGGTTGACTCATTAAAGCACTCATTATGAACACTCTCCTTTTTGATATCGATTTTCAGAGCAATGACTTGATAAAACCTCTCCCTATTTATTGAGTCGTGAATTAGGGAGAGAATAAGATCAAGAACTTATTTTTTCAACTTACGCAACTTTTCAATAGCGCGTAATTGCAACATGGCTTCGGCCAATTCTGCTTGTGCCCTGGCATAATCAAAGGCGGCTTGTTTATCTGACAACAATTTCTCGGCGCGTTGTTTCGCTTCTAAAGCGGCTGCTTCATCA
>JAYQWI020000688.1:0-42973 GCA_035871815.2 Candidatus Parabeggiatoa communis | reverse complement strand
ATAAACACAAATGTTTATTAAAAAAAAAATAATTTTTTGATGCCTTTTATTCAGCAAATCAATTTAAGATTAAATTAATAATATGAGTTCTACTTAATAATAAAAATAGTGTTCAATCATCGAGTTAGTGGTAAGTTATTGATTATAAATATTTATAAAAATATTAATACCCTATTAATAATGGCAATGGCCTATTTATTTTGCAAATTATTAATTACCAAAAATCAAGGGGACACTATTTCAGCATGGTTTTTAATATAGACTTAAAATTTTTATAACGACTTGATATTTAAAGTCGAACTCACGTTAATAAGAATGGTTTTTAATGAGTGAATTGTGAATCAAAAAAGAGTTGAGCCTTGCGTCAAAATATGTTTTAATACGCACCTCACTTGATTATCTGGTTTTTAGCTCCCTTCGTCTAGCGGCCTAGGACACCGCCCTCTCACGGCGTAAACAGGGGTTCGAGTCCCCTAGGGAGCGCCATCTTATTTATTATTGTTCAATTTATTAGATTTCTCCCTCAATTATGAATTATTGTAGCCATTGTGGTTCTGCACGGTTGATATTGACAGTACCAGAGGGAGATACTACCCCCCGCTGTGTGTGCTCCGAGTGTCATACCATCCATTATCAAAATCCCAAAGTCGTTACCGGTTGCTTGCCAGAATGGGAAGACAAAATTCTCTTGTGTAAACGCGCCATTGAACCGCGCTATGGTTTGTGGACGTTGCCGGCGGGATTTATGGAAAATAATGAAACGGTTTCACAGGGAGCCGTCCGAGAAAGTTGGGAAGAGGCGAGGGCTAATCTTGAACAACTCAGTTTATATGTGATGATCAGTTTGCCTTATATTAGTCAGGTGTATACGATGTTTCGTGCCCAATTGTGTGATTTAACGTTTGCACCTGGCCCTGAAAGTCTTGAAGTGCGTCTTTTTACTCAAGATGAAATCCCTTGGGAAGAAATCGCGTTTCCTGTGATACATCAAACGTTAACTTATTATTTTCAAGATCGGGTTACAGGGCAATTTCCTGTGCATGTCAGCGAAATCAATCGTTGAGTGTCTTATTCCCAGTCATCGGTAGGTCAATAATCCGCTGTTGTTTATCAACTACTGATAAACAAGGGCTGTTTTCTTGCAATCAGCAGCGCTTGATTACGAAAACCTTGCGTTGTATTTCCAATATCACCTTCTTCACGATAAACGACTATCTGCAAGTTGGCAAATAAGCGCAATAATTCATTATCGGCCAAGCGATAATCAGGATTTTTAGGGCCTGTGTTGTTGACACTTGTGCGCGTAAACGTTTGATAAAACAGTAATCCATTGGGTTTAAGTGCTTGCGTCAAAGCAGGTGTTAAACTTCTCTCCAAAAACTGACAAACCACAATGACATCAAAGGTAGCAGGCTCCGGAGGTGAAAACACAACATCGCGCACTTGGGTATCAATGTGTAGCTCTTCAGTGTGTGCGAATGCCTGTAAACGTTCAAGCGCGACTTCAGCAGAATCCCAAGCGTTAGTTTCTAAACCATGACGAGCAAGTAGTAGGGCATTAGCCCCTAAACCACAGGCTAAATCTAAAGCGTTACCTTGTATGGGAAGTAAATGTGTGTAAGCGGTGAGTACTTGACAGGCCGGGGGCATGTCAGTTGCCGCTTGATAACGGCTATTCCATTTTGTAGAGGTGACTTCTTTCATTTATCAGTTATCAGCGTTCAATGTTCAGTTCTCAAAATTTTGATATGGGTTATCTTGAAGGCCAACAAAATTATCGAACTGTGCGAAAACCAGAGTTGAGACGCACGGCTGTGCCTCTCTACGATTGGCAATATTAATAATAATTAATTGATAGTTTGATAAATGTGGTTAATTTTTACTAAGCGATGTATTAAAAATCAATCGTTTAGATTTTGATATTTTCATAATCATTCTCACAGCTTCTGGCTTCGTAAAGCCCAAAAAGGGTGTCTTTAGCGAGATGGTGGGCAACAAAAATTCCAAAGGTGGGCAACAAAAATACGTTGCCCACTTTACATCATAACTATTCTTTTCAAACACAACACGCTCTAAATGAGTTCAATTTAAACAAACCACTTATTTATAAATAAATGTCATGAAATGATTTTCTATTACTCATTACCCATTACGTCATTCTCAATTAATCAAAAATGACGAACAAAACTTTTTAGCAATAACTGAATTTACTCACTACAAATGTGATTTTAGTCGCGTTATTTACTCTTGTTTGTCGTTCTTAAAAGACTGTTGTGCGGGTTCATTCCAATCTTTATCATCCACATCCCAGTTTCGAGCCCAGTAAATAAAAAAAGTGTCAATGATTGCGATGATGACTTTAATAATATACTTGGCAAAAGCTAAATGAATTGCTTCCCTAAAACCGAGGACTGGGCCCCAAACAATTCCGGCATATAAGATAGTGTCAAGTGCTTGAGAACTGATAGTTGAGACATTATTTCTAAGCCAAAGATGTCTGCCTTGGGTTTTTTCTTTGATGTAGTGAAATATCCAAACGTCAAAGCTTTGAGTAATTAGATAGGCAAGGAGGGAGCCAAAGACAAAAAGTGGCGTAAAATTAAATATGGTGGCAATAGCCCAATGTATCTTTTGAGCAAATTCAACATGTCCTGGTACATCCGACGGCAAAAAGCGTAAGCTAATATAAATCATAATGACCAGAATCAGACTGGCCACAAAGCCCAACAATACAGCACGTTGGCCTTCTCTTTTGCCGTATTTTTCGCTCAATAAATCTGTGGCAAAATAAATGCCGGAATACAGTATGACACCTAAGCTTGTTTCCATACCAAAAATAATGGTGAGTTTAGGGCCTTGAAAATTACTCAACATAATATTGAGTATAACAATGGTATACAACCCCATTTTACCAAACAAGCGGTAAAGCAGCAGCGTGAGGGATAAATCAATCGCAACGGTTAATAACCACAATAAATCTTGATGTGTTGAAAAAAAAGTATCGACAGATAAGGGCAACATGTTTTCTAGTCCATCATTAAAGTGCTGGATGACGCGATAAAGGTTTCAAATTGACTAACATTCTCAGCGCGATCTTTAAATCAAAAGATCATTTAAATTATTTAAACCACAATAATGTAATGGGTAAATGAGCTACAACCTAATTAAATAATTTTAGCATTGTATCATTTATATTTAATATAACCATAGATAAATAACCTTAATGGCTTGAGTTTAAAGTATCCCGTGTTTTTGCAGAAGATGATTATCCTTTATTTCTTCAAGCATTGAAACTGCCTACGATACCCCTATATTTGAGCCTGCCAATTTTTAGCCCAATGGAGAGTTATATGACAGAGACACACAAAGAAACACTTGGTTTTCAGACTGAAGTAAAGCAAATACTTAATTTAATGATACATTCCTTGTATAGCAACAAGGAAATTTTTCTGCGCGAGTTAATTTCCAATAGCTCTGATGCGGCCGATAAATTGCGTTTTGAGGCCTTATCGGATGATGCGCTGTATGAAGGCGATGCGGATCTGAAAATTTGGATTCAGTTTGACAAAGATGCTCGTACTATCACAGTGCGCGATAATGGGATTGGGATGTCGCGTGAAGAAGTCATAGATAACATTGGTACAATTGCTAAGTCGGGCACCCAAGAATTTTTCAAATCTCTGACAGGCGATAACGCTAAGGATACCCAGTTAATTGGACAGTTTGGAGTTGGGTTTTATTCTTCGTTTATTGTTGCTGATAAAGTGACTTTACTCACTCGTCGTGCGGGATTAGAGGCATCACATGGCGTGAGATGGGAATCCGCTGGAGAGGGGGAGTATAGCGTTGAAACGATTGAACGTAAACAGCATGGCACTGAAGTGATTTTGCACTTGCTGCCTGATGAGGATGAATTTTTATCAGATTATCGCTTGCATAGCATCATCAAAAAGTATTCCGATCATATCACTTTGCCTATCGTTATGCCAAAAGTCACTACCTCTGAAGAAAAAGATGAGACGATCATCGAAGAGGAAGTCGTTAATACGGCAAAGGCATTGTGGACACGCTCCAAAACGGAAATCACTGAAGATGAGTATAACGAATTTTACAAACACGTCGCTCATGACGGACAAGCACCATTAGCCCGTATTCACAACAAAGTCGAAGGCAGCAATGAATATACCACGCTGTTGTTTATTCCTGCCAAGGCCCCCTTTGACTTGTGGGATCGCAATAATCGACGAGGGGTAAAACTGTACGTGCGGCGCGTCTTTATCATGGATGATAATGAAAAACTCTTGCCACCTTATTTGCGCTTCATTCGCGGCATCATTGATAGCAACGATTTACCGCTGAATATTTCGCGGGAAATATTACAGCACAATAAACAAATCGAGGCGATCCGCTCTGGTACGGTGAAAAAAGTTCTCAGCGCACTGGAGAATATAGCCAAAAATGAGCCTGAGCAATACGCGAATTTCTGGAAAGAATTTGGGTCGGTACTCAAAGAAGGTGTTGTTGATGACTATAGCAATAAAGAACGTATTGCTAAGTTATTGCGTTTTTCAACGACTTATGATGATAATCCCACACCGGCCATCTCGCTTTCAGATTATGTTGAACGCATGAAGGAGGGGCAAGAAAAAATTTACTTCATCACGGCAGATAGTTTCTCTGCGGTGAAAAATAGTCCGCACTTAGAGATTTTTCGCAAGAAGGGCATTGAAGTGTTGTTGTTATCTGAGCAAATTGATGAATGGTTGGGTACACATTTACATGAGTTTGATGGCAAGTCGTTGCAATCTGTCACGAAAGGTGAATTGAATTTGGGCGATTTGGAAACTGAAGAGGAAAAAAAGGAGGCAGAAAAAGCCTCAGATACCTTAAAATCAATGCTGGAGCGCATCAAAAATGCCTTAGGCGAAAAGGTAAAAGAAGTGCGGATGACACACCGTTTGACCACATCACCAGCGTGTCTTGTGGCAGATGAACAGGCGATGGATGCCAGTTTAGAACGTTTGCTTAAATCCGCTGGTCAAGATATTGTCGGTAACCAGCCTATCATGGAGATCAATCCACAACATCCGCTTGTAGAGGGTTTATCGGATGAAACGGATGAAAAACGTTTCAAGGATTGGGTGTTTCTTTTGTTTGAGCAAGCCTTGCTTAGTGAAGGTGGACAGTTAGACGATCCGGCAACGTTTGTCAAGCGTATGAATGAAATGTTTATATCAATGGGTAACTTATCTTCACCTCGAATCATAACCCTCAATAATTAGTTAGTTATAAAATAATAGACTTGTTCCTTCAATAAACGTAATTCATTGGCGTACAAGCAAGGTGCTAGGTGCATAAGAATTAAAAATCAATGACTTAGCTGATTGGTAATTGGGTCATTGGGTGAAAATTCCATAAACAATAAAAGCACTATTAATGAACTTGTCCCGGAAGCTAAGCTATTGATTTATGCGTATTGCATTTCAATAATTTTTCGTTGTTCATTTTTTAAATAATATATATAAATTGAACAATAGAGTTATTTGGGAACAAATCTAAGTATTACTTGATAAGGAAGTCTTAATACAAAAATAATTTAATTTATTGAAATGTGTTAATCCTTAATTCGATTTAAAATTTTAGACAATAATTGTTATCACTATTCTTGTGGTTATGGTGTTTTGAAAGTCTAAACCGATTTTTTAAATCGGGATATCGATCTCCTTATCAGTTTGACTTGATGGCACCACATCAAGTAGTACAACGAATTACTGGCCGATAAACGAATATCTACCCGAAGTAGATAAAAATCCATTTTCCGCTCAAGTGCGAAAGACTTGAGCGGAAAATCGTATTTTGTCTCGACTTTGAGTTAAATTAAAATCAAGTTACCTATTCATCATTTTCCCAAGATTGATTCGTTTATCCCAAGTGTCGCTGTACTTAATAACTGATGTTACGCACCCAGATTCTTCTCAAGGTTATACAAGCGCACGAAACCTCACGTATTGATGCAGATACTCTGAAAAAATGAGGGGGCGGATTATCGAATGATTGAAGTGAACCAAACGAATCCAACACCAATTATCGTTTGTGTTCTTTCTGGAACAGAAGTTGAGTGCGTAACATCAGTTAATAACGACAATGAATTATAAAAAACGGATAGGTGGTTGTCAGTTAATTTAGTTTAATGGTGTACTAGACATGACTAGCTACTTTTTGTTAGGATGCTGGCATCATTAATTAAATAATGAGCCTATTTATGTAAACAAACCATTATATGCAAAAGGGTTAATAAATAAAGTGTTTTTGAAAACGCTTGACTTTTGTTTTTCATCGTGTAGAATGTCATATTGTGTTGAATAACAATTGAACAATTGAACAATTGAACAATTGTTATACAATATTAAACATTGAAAAATTTTAAAAGCGAAAACTAACAAAAACTTATTTTTTAATTTATTTTAGTTTAATAAATTAGGGTTTGTTTTAGATTATTTCGTTTTGGTATATAAATCGAATTCAATGTCCTTGTATAGCTGATAACTGACAAAATGGAGAGGTGTCCGAGTGGTCGAAGGAGCACGATTGGAAATCGTGTGTACGTTTAAAAAACGTACCGAGGGTTCGAATCCCTCTCTCTCCGCCATTTTAAAACATTGTTATGGTGGTTGGTGTCGGTTCCCTCGCAACGCTTTCGTTGTGAACCCCGTCAGATCCGGAAGGAAGCAGCGGCAGCAGCGAATGTGTGTGCCGGGGTGTGGCTGGCGCTGACTACCACCCTCTTATTCTCTATTTCTCTATTAAATTAGATTTATCCTTTAAGATTGCCTTCCTTATCATCCGTTATGTTAATAACGGATCGTTTTTTATTGCTTAGCAAATATTTCATTTTCATGGCCTATCAAGTTTTAGCCCGCAAATGGCGACCACGTAATTTTCCTGAAATGGTGGGGCAATCTCATGTTTTACAAGCGTTGACAAATGCACTTGACTCAAATCGTCTCCATCATGCTTATTTATTTACTGGCACACGGGGAGTGGGAAAAACAACGATAGCGCGAATTTTGGCTAAATCCCTTAATTGTGAAAAAGGGGTTACCGCTTATCCATGTGGGAAATGCCTCTCCTGTCGCGAAATTGATGAAGGGCGGTTTGTTGATTTAATTGAAGTTGATGCTGCTTCGCGTACCAAAGTTGAAGATACCCGTGATTTATTGGACAATGTCCAATATGCGCCAACACGGGGGCGTTATAAAGTCTACCTCATTGACGAGGTACACATGCTTTCTACTCACAGTTTCAACGCTTTATTGAAAACTTTGGAAGAACCCCCTCCACACGTTAAATTCTTACTTGCCACAACCGATCCTCAAAAATTACCCCCAACCATCTTATCGCGCTGTTTACAATTTAATCTCAAACGCATAACTCAAGAACATATCGCTCAACATTTGACTCAAATTGTTGAAGAAGAAAGTATTGGCTATGAATTCCAAGCATTACGCTTATTAGCACAAGCGGCAGATGGGAGTTTACGTGATGCGTTAAGTTTATTAGATCAAGCTATTGCTTACGGTGCGGGTCAATTGTCTAGTGCAGACGTGGGTAATATGCTGGGCACAGTTGAGAAGTCAACAGTAGTAGAATTAATTAAGGTGTTGGCTGCTTTTGATGCCCCCGGCTTATTGCAAAATATTGCTAGGCTTGCAGAACAAAATCCAGATTTCGTCACTGTCTTAGGCGATATACTCTCTTTACTACAACAAATCGCTTTGGCACAAGTCATGCCTACCACCGTTGAAGTTAATCAATCTGACGGTGAGGCCATTTCGCAACTTGCTCAACAAATTTCACCTGAAGATGTACAATTATTTTATCAAATTGGATTGTTAGGGCGGCGCGATTTGCCACTTGCTCCCGAACCGCGTGGTGGTTTTGAAATGGTGATGCTGCGTATGTTAGCGTTTCGCCCGAAGAACATGACAGGTATGCAGCCACAACCTGCTAAAGCAACCTCTACGATGCCTCACTCCCCCATCACAACAACGGCACACCCATCCTCCATTACTGGAGCGGCCGTCAGTGTAGCAACTGAAGCTGTCAAACCAGACGAACCACCACAATCATTAAATAGTCATGACGAATGGGGAAGTGCCATACAATCATTAGCGTTCAAGAGCCGCCTTGTGAAACAACTTGCGCTCAACTGTCAATTTCAAAAACGTGATGGAAATATTTGGTATTTGACGTTACCCTCTAACTCTAAAATTTTACTCAGCGCAGAAAAAGAATTAGAAGAGGTAGTGCGAAAACACTACGGACAAACGTACAGTATTATCATAGAAAATCCTAAAAAAGAAACGTCTGTCCAGCAGCAGCAACATATTCAAGAAACACCTGAGGAATATGCTGTGAAAGCAATTGAAAATGACCTGTTTGTTATCTATCTAAAAGAACACTGTGATGCACAAGTCAGTAATATAACGCCTATAGAACCTTTATCAGTGAACAGTGAACAACCAATAGTGATTAGTGAACAATAGAGTTGTTTTTGAAGCTAAGTCCTTGATTTTTATTATTGTATTTCGTATTTTCAATGGATTACGTTTATTTAGAGACAACTCTAATGATCATTTAATTTATTTATTTATAGGGAACTGAAAACAAATAACTGAAAAGGTGGATATTAATATGAGTACATACCCTTTAAAAATGCCATTAGCCATTTTGCTGTTGCTTATGATGGTGAACTGTGCCAATGCCGTTGAAAACACCAACGAAAACCAAACCTCTTGGTGGGAAAAAACAAAACAAGCGATAGTGAATATGTGGGATGACTCCACGGAAACTGTTGAAAGTTTAATTAAACAGTCAACTGAAACGGTATTTCCTGAAGAAAAAGATGCTCTATTTGCACAAGTTTGGAACAAAGTCACTCCAACACTTAATAAGGTGTTACTCCTTGAAAAAGAACAGGAAACACTACCTGAGTCTACTTGGTTTGGTCGAGATCAACAAGAAAATAAAAGTGAAATCAATAACTTGCTTGATGAGGCTGTAACAATTCTAAGTATTTCTCACACTGCCCATACGAGAGAACGTATACATGCCCTTGAACAAGAAATTAGGGAAATGAAACAAAAGATTTCTCAATATCGCCAAGATCAAGTCAGTGCCCCTATCCGATCAACCTGGAAAATGACTGTAGCGGATTATGAAGAAAAAATTCAACAACTGACAAAGCTTATTAAGCAAAGTAATACAATAATTGCTCAACTTAAAACTCAGTTTGCCCAAGAACTCTCTAACAAAGGCTTATCTATAACACAAGAACAGCTAGACGTGCTATTATCAAGTGTTGTAGGAGACGATATTATTCAAAGCAGTATTGTCTACGATAATGTTAAACAAATTAGCCAACAACTGATGGATTTGACTGTCAAGAGTGGCGAAGATATAGAAACTAGCCAACGTTACTATGGGATGTACACGGTATTATTAAAAACGTTACGATATATGCAACACACATTCATCAACAATATTGATGAAAAATATTTGCCTAAAATAGATCAGATTACTGCGAATGTTCAAGATCTGACTGCCACCACCCAAAATTTTTTGCGTGGCAATCTGGATGGAAATCGCCGTCAACATTTGTTGGCTAACCTTGAAGCCCAAAATTTGACTTTCAAGACTGCCATGTTGTACAAACAGCATTTAATTAAGCAACGTCGCAAGATAATTATCGCAAGAGACAAAACGGCCAGTGATTTACAAATAGCACAAAACACTTACAAAACAGTCAGAGTCAGTGGAGAGTTAATTAACTTATTACGTACCAGCCAAAAATTTTTTGATGCGTTGCTCAATATTCAAGTACCAGAGTTGCTAGTATTTGAAAATCTGCAAATGAAACAAGAATTTGCTATTCTCACCCAAAAACTAGCTGAATAAAATATGTGTTTAATAAGCGTATCTCTTTTTACAGAATAAACTTGATAAATTTAGGTATTAAAAAAACGGATTGTCTATTCAAAAAACAGCTTAACAATCAAGCTAGAATAGGAGGCTGTGTGCGACGACTTATGGCCGGGTAAAATACCTGTGATTAAAAAATGGTTTCATATTGTCGTTGAGGCTAATTGATTTATGGGAATCCTCATTAGATAGCTCTTTTATTAACTGATAACGACTACTATTGAGTTTTTGAAGTTATGAACAACTATAGTTTGTTCGATAATCTATTGGACCTTGGATAAAAATAGATAGAATATTTTGATTATTGAAAACGGAAAATTTATATAGAACTAAATGGCTTGACCATCCCTTTATTCAGTTATAAACTGAACAAAATTTAGCGTTTTTTAGCTAGTATCTACTCATACAGGAAAAAATAGAACTTTTGCCCCCATTATCATTCAATGTTGGGGGAATGTTTTCAAAACGCTAACAAAATTCACATAAGGGCCTCATAAAACACACTAATTGATTTGATGATAGAGGACAAACAATGAAAAGCGGACTTGGCAGCTTAATGAAACAAGCCCAAAAAATGAAAACAGACTTTCAAGATGCCCAAAAAGAATTAGCCCACCTAGAAATTATTGGCGAATCAGGTGGTGGCATGGTTAGAGTGTCTATGACGGGGCGGCATGATGTGCGCCGTGTCGAAATCGATCCTACCCTGATGGGCGAAGACAAAGAAATGCTAGAAGACTTGGTAGCTGCTGCCATCAATGATGCTGTACGCAAAGTCGAAAAAACCAGTCAAGAAAAATTAGCCGGTTTAACAGGCGGATTGACATTGCCCGAAGGCATGAAAATACCGTTTTAGATCGAGCTATTCTTGATACCCATTTAAACTGCTTTTATCACCCATAAAGCCATCAATCCTAATGGGTATTCGCTCTACACAGCTTAATAGGTGGTTTGAAACCCCACTGGGAGGGCGCTTATTGAGCGAAGAACTTAGTGTCTTGCAACAAATTATACCCCATTTATTTGGCTATCATTTGTTGCAAATAGGCAGCTTATGGGATGGCAGATTGCTAGAAAGCAGTCGCATTATGCATCGTTGCGTGTTAAGTTTAGAAGTTGATGAGTTGAGAAGTTTCAAAAATAATGCTTTTAGACATTCTGAAATTCATAAATTCATAAATCCGCCTACCGATACCATTTATAAACCTTACTCAAGTATTTTTGCAAAAGCCGATGCCTTGCCTTTTGCCCAAGACAGCCTTGATGTTGTCGTGTTGCCGCATATTTTGGAATTTGAAGACAATCCAGATGAAATTTTGCGCGAAGTGGAACGAATCTTAATCCCAGAAGGTCATATCGTCATATTGGGCTTTAACCCCGTGAGTTTATGGGGGATTTGGCACTGGTTTTTTGCCGGGCGCGAAACAGCCCCGTGGTGTGGTAGATTCCTATCGTTATTACGCATTAAAGATTGGTTAACCTTGTTAGGCTTTGAATTGAAAAAACAACAAACATTCTTTTTTGCCCTGCCTTTTCAGAATGAACGCTTTAGGAATTACACGACATTTTTGGAAAAAATAGGCTCACATTGGACAGGCAATTTTGGGGCTGTGTATCTGCTGGTTGCCAAAAAACGAGTTACTACCTTAACCCCTATTAAGTCTAAATGGCTGACTCAACCAGCTTTAGTTGCAGGAGCGGTTGGTACAACACATTTTAAGGAAAATTAAAGTCGTGAGCAATCCCTACAAAATCATGCAAGTAAGAAATAGAAGTTGATAATTTTGCGATAAGTTGGGTGGAACTGCTAAGCCGCAGCCATTTTGATTATAGAATAACTTACTGGAGTCTATAAGAACTTTTTTTAAAAATGTTATATTGGAATCAAACGGTTAACGGGTTAACTTCGTTTTGTAAATCCCCCTTTACCCCGTTTTTCCCCAGAATAAAGTACTTTATGAACTATGCCTCAAATTAGTTCTAGACACAGAAACCAGATGCATTGAGACATCTCAAAGCCACCGTATTATTGAAATAGGCTACGTAGAAATCCCAAAGCAACACATCACTGACTTGTAGAGTTAAATGGTTGATTTTGTTTTGTAAATTATCCTTCACCCAGTCTTTCCCAAGAAGAAAGTACTTTATGAACTATGCGTCAAATTGTCCTAGACACAGAAACCACCGGCCTTGAGACATCTCAAGGCCACCGCATTATTGAAATAGGCTGCGTAGAAATATCAAACCGACACATCACTGACGAGCGTTATCATCAATACCTACAACCTAACCGCAAAATTGATGCAGAAGCTCGCACTGTTCACAACATCACTGATGAATTTCTCCAAGATAAACCCCGTTTTGCAGAGATAGTCGATAAATTTATAGACTTTATCAAAGGAGCGGAACTGATTATCCACAATGCGGAATTTGATGTCGGTTTTATCAACTATGAACTGGGATTACTTAACAGGCAAGCCGTTACTCATTATTGTCAAAAAATTACAGATACCTTAGCCTTAGCAAGAAAACGTCACCCAGGCCAAAAAAACACTCTTGATGCTTTATGTAAACGCTATCACGTCGATAATTCCACTCGTCAAAGGCATGGCGCATTACTTGATGCAAAAATTCTTGCTGAAGTGTATTTAGCAATGACAGGTGGACAAGTCAGTTTGTTAGTTCAAAGAAACACAAATGAATCGAACAACGCCAATATAATGAAACAACTTAAACCTATTCCATCACAAAGAGCGATTTTGGTTAGAATTACCCCCTCTGAAGAAGAATTGCGGGCACATGAACAATGTTTAATCGCGATTGAAAAAGCCAGTGGTGGGAAATGTTTGTGGCAAAATTTTATGACCTAATGACCCATTTTTTATATTTTTGTAGTAACAAAAAAAACTATTGACATTTATTAGCATATTACTGAAAAAATAAAGAGTATTTTTTGCATAGCGTCTTTTCAAAGACGTGGATAGGCAAATAAAAATCAATGATTGACAAACTTTTTGGACATCTTCAGTAATTGTGAATTTTTCTTTACCTTCATTTCCAATTCGTTAAAACTTGAGTACGCAACACAAATAACTCGCTTTGCAATCTATCGCTTTCAACGGGAGTAAAAAAAGCTTTTCATGACTAAATAGACTTGTTGCTAAATAACTTTAAGTGTTTGAAATTAAATGAATTTTAAGATACGGCGTTTAAATATTTAAGTCTTTGATTTATCAATCAATTTTTATAATTTCGCGTTTTTATTTCGCAACAAGTCTAATGATTTCAACTTGCTCAAACGTTCATCAATTGAATTGTTCGTATTTATAAATTGAATAAATACTATTAACCAAACTTGAAAACATTTCATAACCCATTGTTGAAGAGACAACAGCGATTACCGTTTTCCGATTTGGGCAGACAAGTGTTCACTTTTCTGTTTATGCCCTGAGATTGCCCATGAGGAAAGGCTTGGTTCTTGCTCTATGCTCCCCTAGAGGGGATTTTACAGAGGTAGGTACGGAGGCCCATATTCCCACAGGACTCACGTTCTCATATTTGACAGACGTTAGTTTCGGCGGAACTCACCGTACATATTAATGTTACATATATTATGTAAAAATATAGAAGAACGGTTGTCAAGCCATGTTCGATGTCAATAAAAATAAATATTTGTCAACATTTGTTCATACTAATGACGAACTGTTTTTAACCCCAAGAAAATACACTAATTTACTTACCTATTGCTGTCTTCGCTTTATCAATCATTTTCTATCCAACTGACTACCTATTCATTATTTAATCATTAATCTCCAATTACCCTATTTAAGTCAGCACAAAATAATAATAACTATGATTATTTTAATGATAATAAAATCAATCATTTATAATTTAATTGGCTATTTTACAGAGACAATATAAATGAAGAGAAAAAAAATATATCTAATAGAGTTGACATTTTTAATAAAAGTCTTCATAATGCGCGCCTCTTAATTTGGAGGGGTTCCCGAGCGGTCAAAGGGGTCAGACTGTAAATCTGCTGGCATAGCCTTCGGAGGTTCGAATCCTCCCCCCTCCACCAATCTAAGCAAATTAAAAAAATGATTGTTCAGTTCAGATTCTTAATCACTTATTAGATTTGACATGATTAGAATTTAATTTGGTTGCATCACCAATAATCTACTCACTACACTAAGAAATACATAATTACTAAGAAATAGATTATTACAAATAAAAGTGTAATAAATAGTTGTAGCCAAAAAACGCTAACCGATAGAAGTCTTGCAAAATAATGCAGTAGTGAAAATCAATTTGACAGATTAATATCAAATATTTGATTGTCAAATGCTAATCCGTAAAAACGGATTTCATATTCAAAAATTATTTAATTTCGCAACAAGTTTAGTTTAATTTAAAAAAACAGGGTAATTGAATTGAATATAAAATCAATAGGTGAAAAATTGTAGTGTTATAAAGCCATTTTTTATTTATAAAACATACTTATAATTTTAACCCATATTTTTTGACAGAGATTTAGGGAGGGGTGCCCGAGTGGTTTGCTAAGGGCAAACTGTAAATGCTGTAAGCTTAACGGCCTACAAAGGTTCAAATCCTCCCCTCCACTAAAACTCAAAACCCATCATTCAAACTTTGAAAATTGACGCCCCCCTATAAGTCACTATTTAATTTTTTTAAATTAGTCTATTTAAATCTCTTTTGCGTCTGCTTAAGAAATGAGTTATTTAAAGACTTGTAATTGAAATCAGTTGAATTTGTCAATGCGTCAATCCTAGCTGTAAGCGGGTGTAGTTCAATGGTAGAACTTCAGCCTTCCAAGCTGATAGCGTGGGTTCGATTCCCATCACCCGCTCCAATCAGAATTAAACAATTATTTTCAAATTGTTAAATGATTTTATGCCCATATAGCTCAGTTGGTAGAGCACACCCTTGGTAAGGGTGAGGTCACCGGTTCAAATCCGGTTATGGGCTCCATAATAACAACATAAAAAACTATACATTTAGTTTATAAAGGCTTAATAAATATGTCTAAGGCAAAATTTGATCGCAGCAAGCCGCATCTCAATGTGGGTACAATAGGCCATGTGGATCATGGCAAAACGACTTTAACGGCGGCAATGACAAAAACCTTGGCGGAGAAGTATGGCGGCGAGTTCAAAGCTTATGACCAAATTGACAATGCGCCTGAAGAAAAAGCACGCGGTATAACGATTGCCACGGCGCATGTTGAGTATCAATCGGAGAAACGTCATTACGCCCATGTAGATTGTCCAGGACATGCTGACTACATTAAGAATATGATTACCGGTGCGGCGCAGATGGATGGTGCCATACTTGTTGTGTCGGCTGCCGATGGGCCAATGCCCCAAACTCGTGAGCATATTTTATTAGCCCGTCAAGTTGGTGTGCCTTATATTGTCGTGTATTTAAATAAGGCCGACATGGTAGATGATGAGGAATTGCTAGAATTGGTGGAAATGGAAGTTCGTGAACTATTAGATCTCTATCAATTTCCAGGGGATGACACGCCCATAGTAACCGGTTCTGCCTTGAAAGCCTTAGAGGGTGACACCAGTGATATTGGTATTCCATCAATTTTTAAATTGATTGAAGCTATGGATGACTACATTCCAGAGCCAGAGCGCGATATTGATCAAAGCTTCCTGATGCCGATTGAAGATGTGTTCAGTATCTCAGGACGGGGTACAGTGGTAACAGGACGTGTTGAACGCGGCAAAGTTAAAGTTGGTGAGGAAGTTGAAATTGTAGGCATTCGTGATACGATCAAAACGATCTGTACTGGGGTTGAAATGTTCCGCAAACTACTTGATGAAGGGGTTGCGGGTGATAATGTGGGTGTTTTATTGCGAGGTACAAAACGCGATGAGGTTGAACGTGGTCAGGTGTTAGCTAAGCCCAAAACGATTACACCCCATACACACTTTGAATGCGAAGTGTATGTCTTAGGTAAAGATGAAGGAGGACGACATACCCCTTTCTTCAACGGCTATCGTCCACAATTTTATTTCCGTACCACAGATGTGACCGGTGCGTGTGATCTGCCTGAAGGAATAGAAATGGTTATGCCAGGTGATAATGTCAAAATGATAGTCAAACTGATTGTACCGATTGCAATGGAAGATGGCTTACGTTTTGCTATTCGTGAGGGTGGACGTACTGTTGGTGCTGGTGTTGTCTCTAAAATTATTGAATAACAATTTTATATCATAAGGAATTAATGATTCGCAATCGCGAATTGATCTGTTTATGACCATGTAGTATATGAGCCAAGCTCCCTTACTGATTATTTAATAAAAAAGTTATTTAATAAAAAAGTAAGTAATTATTGCGACATAAATGTCATTCGCGCTTTCAGTTTTGCGTATTTACCTTATTTAGATAGAGGGTATTTAGATTTGCTGAATAATGGATAGTTTGTTATTAAAGCTAAAACGAGTTTAATTTTCATTTTCTTTAACCTTGACGAACAATTACCTTCTATACTAAATTTCATTCGTTATTGAGTCAATCAAAGCATTCTGATAAGAAATGAGGTTTGACAAGAAGAGTTCTTATTTCTGGGAATTTTTGAAAATGAGTACTTGATAATTAATAGGTTATTATTCATATTAACTAGTATTAGTTAATTGACTCTATAAAAACAACAGCAACAAAAAGCATAAAAAATACCCAAATCTTTTAAGATTCAGTAGTTAATAAAGTATTTTTTTATGACTACTAAGTAGAATATTAATATATTTAAATCAAAATCCCATGGGGCAGTAGTTTTAATTGGCAAAACGTTGCGCTCCAAACGCAAAATTGGGAGTTCGAGTCTCTCCTGCCCTGCCATTTTTTCTATTAGAAGTAATCAAACACCTTTCTCTAATGAGTACTAAAACAGACGCTCATGCCTCAAACAAACTGGACACTTTGAAATGGTTGCTCGTTATTCTGTTACTTGGAGGCAGCATTGTCAGTTTCCATTATTTTGAAGAACATTCGCTACTATTACGTGTTATCAGTTTATTGCTAGTTATTGGCATTGCAGCCTGGGTTGCTTCGACCACCGAAAAAGGCCGTTCTACATTATATTTTCTCAAAGAATCGCATCTTGAGGTTCGGAGAGTAGTCTGGCCCACACGGCAAGAAACCGTCCAAATGACTGGTGTTGTTTTACTTATGGTTGTGCTGTTGGCCTTAATTATTTGGACAGTCGACAGCATTTTACTGTGGCTTGTACGCTTATTCACTGGGCAAGGGGGTTAATGTGGCCTTGCGGTGGTATGTCGTACATACATATTCAAATTTTGAAAAAAGTGTCAAGTTATCTCTTGAAGAACGAATCAAACTCCGTGGCTTGGAAGACCGTTTTGGCCAGATTTTAGTCCCTACGGAAGAAGTGGTTGAAATGCGTGATGGTGTTAAACGTAAAAGTGACCGTAAACTTTATCCGGGGTATGTGTTGGTAGAAATGGAAATGAATGATGAAACGTGGCATGTTGTTAAGAATGTGCCTAAAGTTTTGTGCTTCATCGGTACCACTACCCAAAATCAAAAGGGTAAAAGCGGTCAGTTTGTTCCACCTACACCTCTTTCCGATAAGGAAGCTCAAGCCATTTTACAACGTGTTCAAGAGGGGGCTACTAAACCTCGTCCTAAAGTTTTGTTTGAAGTGGGAGAGGTTGTCCGTGTCACTTCGGGCCCTTTTGCCGACTTTAATGGGGTGGTTGAAGAAGTTAATTATGAAAAAAACCGCTTGCGTGTTGCTGTTTTGATTTTTGGGCGTTCGACACCTGTAGAGTTAGAATTTGGACAGGTTGAAAAAGAATAATGATTGATTATGGAAGAAAGAGGAGGGCTATTCTTTCCCACATATTCATTCCCTGTGCAAATTTTCCATCAATTGAATTTAGGCGATTTCCGATACAAGAAATTACCGGCTTATTTATATTTATAAATAGCCTGGGTTCTGATTCGTCTAGCAGCGACTGGTATATATGTTTTTCAAAAATCGCCTTTATCATTAATAAATTTTAATAAATTTAATTAACAAAAAGGAACGAATTTTCCGTTTGAGGCTTTTCTTTCATCAAAGAAAGCTTAGGGCGTTTATATAAGGATTTTTTTATCATGGCAAAAAAAGTAGCTGCCTATATTAAGTTGCAAGTTAAAGCTGGACAAGCCAATCCGAGCCCTCCTGTGGGTCCTGCATTAGGTCAACATGGGCTCAATATCATGGAGTTTTGTAAGGCTTTTAATGCACAAAGCCAACACCTTGAGGCAGGTATGCCGACACCTGTCGTTATCACGGCTTATCAAGATCGTAGTTTTACTTTTGTTCTTAAAACACCACCAGCTTCAATTCTATTGAAAAAGGCAGCCGGGATTGAAAGTGGTAGTAAAACACCAAATACTCATAAAGTTGGGAGGGTGACACGAGCGCAGTTAGAGGAAATTGCGAATCTAAAAATGCCTGATTTAACGGCATCAAATCAAGAATCAGCAGTGCGTACAATTGCAGGCAGTGCGCGGAGTATGGGACTTGAGGTGGAGGGGCTTTAAATGGCAAAACGATCAAAACGCATAAGGGCGATTAAGGAAAAGTTGCAGGCTGGGAAATATTATCCTGTCGATGAAGCGTTTGAATTATTGAAATCTTTCCCGCCGGCTAAATTCACAGAATCTGTCGATGTCAGTATTAACTTAGGTGTTGATGTGCGTAAATCTGACCAGATTGTACGTGGTTCTACTGTGTTGCCTCATGGCACGGGTAAAACAGTGCGAGTTGCTGTCTTTACTCAAGGTGCGAATGCGACGGCTGCCGTTGAAGCGGGAGCTGATGTTGTGGGTTTGGAAGATTTGGCTGATAAAATCAAAGGGGGCTTTTTGGATTTTGATGTTGTGATTGCTTCTCCTGATGCCATGCGAGTAGTGGGGCCTTTGGGCAAAATTCTGGGGCCGCGTGGTTTGATGCCTAATCCTAAAGTGGGTACTGTAACACCCGATATTGCTACAGCAGTCAAAAATGCTAAGGCAGGCCAAGTACGTTATCGGACTGATAAGGGGGGTATTATTCATTGTCCCTTAGGCAATGTTTCGTTTAGCAGCCAAGCTTTACGACAAAATTTGCAAGCCTTGATGGCGGATTTACAAAAAGCAAAACCAAGTACCTCGAAAGGCATTTACATGAAGAAAGTGACTGTTTCAACCACTATGGGATCAGGGGTTGCAGTGGACCATGCCAGTTTTTAGTTATTTTGTTTTTTGTGATAAGACATGTTTTCACTAAATATTGAAAATCATTAGAACTAAAAAAAAAAGAATATTAACAAATCTAAATCAATTATGATAATGTGACTTTGTGCTATTTTGAAATTTAAAAGTAGTCGTCAAAGACCGTAGGTATCTTATTATTTTTTTGTTAAAGCGTTTTCATTTTTATCTCACATATTTAGGGCGAATATTAACATAACTTCGGGTTTGTAATGTTAATAATGAACAGGAAGTGATTTCTGTTGACAAATCATTTTTATAACATCACTCTTTGATTTACCCAGATTTGATCTGTCAGCAATTTTATTTGTAAGCAGTATCAATAAAATCATTGAAAGAAGCTGTTTTTTTAGCAAAGTATGTTGTTGTCAAGTCAATCAGCTTGTGCCTGTTTTTTATATTGTTACTTACTACTAGAAATCAGTAGGTTATGTTAAAGAACCTAAACGTGAGCTTGACTCCTTTTTGTACATTTATGTACGTGTTAGAGGATTTAATTGATTTTGTTATCAGCCTACGCAGATGGCAAGACCTATTACCGGTTTTGCTTTAATATGGGATTTATGAAGGAGAATTTATCATGCCGCACAAGCTTGAAGATAAACGAGCAATTGTTGCTAGCGTTAATGATGTAGCAAATACAGCACACTCGGCTGTTGTTGCTGAATACCGCGGCATGACGTGTGCGGAAATGACCCAACTACGTCAAAATGCGCGTGGAACCGGAGTCTATTTACGGGTAGTTAGAAACACTTTGGCACGGCGTGCGATTTTAAATACTCATTTTGAGTGTTTGCAAGAGATTTTAGTTGGGCCAGTTGTGCTGGCTTTTTCGGTTGAGGAACCAAGTGCGGCTGCGCGTCTAATTGGTCATTTTGCCAAAAGTAACAATAAGTTAGTTGTCAAAGGCATTGCTCTTGGCGGCCAACGATTGTCCGCAAACGAGATTGATTTTGTTGCGACATTGCCAACGAAAAATGAAGCAATAAGTCAATTGATGTCTGTTATACAAGCACCGCTCACTCAACTGGTACGTACTCTCAAAGAGCCTTCTGCTAAATTGGTACGCACTTTTGCTGCTGTGCGTGATAGCAAGCAAGAAAAACAATCAACATAATTTTTTATTTTGGGTAATAGGTCAGAGGAGTTTATTATGGCAGTCACCAAAGAAGATATTTTAGAATCCATTGCTAATATGACAGTGATGGATGTGGTTGAACTCATTAAGGCGATGGAGGATAAATTTGGGGTTTCCGCGGCTGCTTTTGCCGCTCCCATGGCAGCACCTACTGCACAAGAGGCTTCGGCCGCTCCAGAACAAACCGAATTTACTGTTACACTGACTAGTTTTGGTGAGAAGAAAGTTCAAGTGATTAAGACTATTCGGACTATCACTGGTTTAGGTTTAAAAGAGGCTAAGGAGCTAGTAGAAGGAATACCTTCTACGGTCAAGGAAGCTATTCCGAAGGATGAGGCAGAGAAAATCAAAAAAGACCTAGAAGAAGCAGGTGGTAGTGCCGAAATAAAGTAAGGAATTGAGTCAGCTATTCAGAAGTTCAGAAATTGATCTGGATTTCTGGATTGTAACCCTCATTCTAACCTGCAACCTTTTTAAGGACTGACTTCATTTATATCAGTTCTTAATTAATAAACGAATTTCAATAATTTATAAATAATAAATACAAACCGTTTTTTAATCTAACCATTATTAATCTAACCAGAGTAGCTGTTCACGCTTTCTACTATTTGTTGCGTTTACTAGCATCATTGTTTAAGCCCACCTCTCATTATCATTTTTCTATAAATAAAGTTAACTAAAGAAAACGAATGGCAAAAGGGTACAGGGTGCATTATACACAACTTACTATTCCACCACTAAATAACCTCTATAACAATAAATAACTAAACCCAAAACTCAAAAATGCAAAGAACGATTTTCAAAGCGGCTCATAACACACAATGTTTTAAACCGTTTCAAACATTTGCATTATGAGGCATTGAAAAAAAGACTCTTCAATATTTTAACCTCATCTGGGCGCATTACCACGGGTAATTTTATAATTTATTGATATAATGGGTAATTAATCTAATTCATTGCAATTATTAATTAAACGGTTTCCTAAATCACTTCGATGTTCAAGTTTTTAAAAACAAAAACTTCAGCCTCGAAAACTAATTGGTGTGCAATACACACACAAAATCACTCAATCATTTATTTAGCTTCCGGGACTAATTCTTAGTCAAAATTCTGTTCAAGTCTTTCATAAAATCAATAAGTTTTTCATAAAATCAATTGTTGGACGTAAAAATCGCGACAAAGGTAACTCCCAAATAATTAATAATATACCCGTTTGCTACCCTTCAATTATCCAGAAAATGGACTTGCGCGGGGGGGGGATTTCCTCAATGGCATGTAGGGGCTATGTGCTTGCCCATTGGTGGTATATTAATTTTTTTTGTATTACCTAACTAACCTCAGTCATTTTTGGAATATGACATGATATAAGCCTTTTCTATCTTCCAAGTTTGAGTTCATTTCAATTAATAAAATTGAAATACTGTTTTGATTCAATTGAACTGCCCTAATCAAATTTTTTGTCAAAAACAAAAAATTAGAAACCCGGAAAAATGGAAATGCGTCATTATAATCAAGTTTGTCACCATATTATAGCCAATAACATTATTGTTTTAGTTCTAAAGGAAAAAAATATAAATTTATCTCAGTTTCTTAGTTTTCGTTTTTATTGATGGCGTTATAGAGAAGCGTTATAAATAACTGACCACTTTTTTTCCGATACTAATTAACACTTGATAAGTGATAATATTTGGCAAAAAACGCTAGACATTGGGCGTCTATTTAGATATTTTTTTTTGATCAAAATGTAATCAATTTTATTTTAATTATTTATAAATAAAGAGGCTTCCTTCAAAAATATAAGTTCTTGATTGTGTTTTGAGAAACTTGCAAAACGCTTAATCATCTTAATCAAAGAAAATAAATGCTTCATTCTGAATACTGAAAAAGATATTTAAATATTGTTGGCTTTCCTTCCATAACCGTCAAAAATTGCTGCTCATGTCAAGTGAACTCACTACTTGTGAACTCTCTCTTATAAAAGAAATTAAAACAAATTACAATGATGTTGAATAAATCAACTTATTGCCTGCTGCAAATTCACCTTTTTTCTGAAAGATAGATGAGAAGGTCAATAAAATTATGCCGGTCACCTCGAATGCGGACTGATAAACAGCACTTATCAAAATAGGACCCCATTATTTTTTAAAGCCGACTGAATAGTTGTATGTTTCTTCAAATATAACACTGGATAATCCGGCAAAAGCGGCATTGTGATTATATCAAAGTGTATCTTCTTTCCAAAAGAAGAAGGGGACTTTTATACGGGGACCGTTTTCATTTCCGGCATAAGACCGTATCCAATGGGCGGCTATCTGGTTAAACTTAAACAGAAATACAACAACATTCCAGTATATGGGGCAGAGTTGATTGTATCTATGTAAGAATCAGGTAGACTGCTTAGTATTAACGGTAGTGTTCTAGCTCTGAGAACAGAGAGAGCCTATCTTTTTCTGCCAACAAACCCAGTAACAGTAACCAAGCCATTTTTTGAGCAATTGCCACTTCCACATCGCGCTTCAGGTTTGACATCTCACGATTTCAATTAATGAATGCAAGGGAAACGACTCAAATTGCTAATAGAATATATAGGGCAAGAACATGCAGTGCCCTCAACTGAAATAAAAACCGATGCACTAGCATTAACAATCTTCAACCCGAGTTTGCTGGGAGAATGAGATTATGCAAATAGATTAGCGTGGAAGATCAATACTCAAAATAAAACGCTCTTTGTGGAATAAATTTTTGTTGATGTGCAAACGGTGGATATTATTTTTAGGGTCAGTACGAACTATTGGATCAACTAACCAAAATAAAAACCTATTGCTTTGAGTTAAAGAATGATACAACGAGAACGACAAGCGATCTATTGTAGACAGTTTATTCAAATAAAACTAACCACTCTTTTCCCATTTATGGCGTACACACAATCATGACTAACAAGCACCTATTTATGAAAATGTTGTGATAGATAGGCGTAACCAAGCTAAATTGAGTTCAAATCCTCTCTCGAACCATTGTAAACGATTTTAATGGAAAATCACCAGAGCGTGTGTCCTTCAATGCCGGTAGCACACAGCCAAATTCACGGTCAGAACTAAAATGCAGAAATAAATTCTGATGATTGTATTTCGAGGCGGCCTTTTCAGGCAGATGATTTGTCAGATATAAATATATTAATAATTGTTATGCTATTAATTATACCTTGTCCAGGACGCTAAGTCCTTGATATTCATTATAGTTGTCTCTCGTACGCCAATGGATTATGTTTATTGCTATGGACAAAAGTCTATTAATGATTTTATTAAACACTATTTTATCATCACGAATGACTCATCACGAATGACTCCTAAAATTTTCGTACCTCCCCTTGACTCCGTTAGAACCAGAATAAATTGGGCTAGAAAATCAAAACGGGAACCTCGCCAATTCAATACGTTACATAATATCTTGTTTGAGTTCTTTGATACCTGTCTCTAAAATTATATACCTAATGATTAAAAATTAATCTTAATAAGATTAAGATTTCAATGGATTATATTAAAATTTTCCGTATTGAGGTTTCAGTCAAAAAGTCATCTATGCATTTATTTTATAAATGATATTAGTTTTTTTTAATTCTGATACCTACGATAAATTTATCTTCGTAATTACAAACTTGATTTCAAAATTTATCGTCATAAAATAGACTCAAAAAATTCGTAGTGGCCAATAAATCATTTTTTGAACCACACCTATATTTTTCACAATTTATCACGACTTTTTAAGAACTACGAAAAATATTTAACTATTAAAACCTCTTTAATACCTCAATTCCCCCTTTAAAAAAATATGCCCTATTCTTTCACCGAAAAAAAACGCTTACGCAAAAACTTTGGTAAACGTCCGAGCATTCTTGAAGTACCTTATTTATTGGCTATTCAACTTGACTCCTACCGAACCTTTCTGCAAAAAGATACGCTACCCGAACAACGTTTAAATGTGGGTTTACACGCTGCCTTTAAGTCGGTATTTCCAATATTCAGTTTTTCTGGTAATGCTGCCCTTGAATATGTTAGCTACCGTCTTGGTAAACCAACCTTTGATGTTAAAGAATGTCAGCTACGGGGTATGACTTATTGCGCTTCGCTACGGGTATCAGTGCGTTTAATTCTTTATGATAAGGATTCTAAAAATAAGTCGGTCAAGGATATTAAAGAGCAGGAAGTCTATATGGGTGAAATCCCACTTATGACTCGAAATGGTACTTTCGTTATTAATGGCACAGAGCGTGTTATTGTTTCCCAACTCCATCGTTCTCCTGGTGTTTTCTTTGACCATGATAAGGGGAAAACGCATACTTCTGGTAAGTTGTTATTCTCAGCCAGAATTATTCCTTATCGCGGTTCTTGGCTAGACTTTGAATTTGATCATAAGGATTGTCTTTTTATACGGATTGACCGCAGGCGTAAGTTGCCCGCGACTATTTTGTTGCGAGCGTTGGGTTATAGTAATGAGCAGATGTTAGAACTTTTTTTCGATACGCATCGCTTTTTCCGTATGGAGAATGATTTTCATATTCTTCTTAATTTTGAACATTTACGCGGTGAATTAGCAAGCTTTGATATTAAAGATGTTCAGGGAAAACTTATTGTTGAGGCAGGCCGGCGTTTGACTTCTAAACATATTCGAGAATTGGAAAATGCGGGTATAACAACAGTCAAAGTGCCATTGGAATATGAAAATGGGCACTTAGACTCTTTTTTGTTAGGTTCGGTGTTTGCTCATGACGTGATTTCTCCTGATACGGGTGAAACGATTGCTAAAGCTAATGATATTGCGAATGAAGAACTACTCAATGCTTTGTTGGAACATCATGTTGAATCCTTTGAAACGCTTTATACAAATGATTTAGACCGTGGCCCTTATATTTCTGATACTTTACGTATTGATCAGACGGCAACACCTTTGGAAGCCTGTGTGGAAATCTATCGTATGATGCGTCCTGGGGAACCGCCTACTCCAGAAGCCGCTGAAAGCTTATTTCAGAGCTTATTTTTCTCTGAAGATCGATATGATTTATCCACTGTCGGTAGGATGAAATTTAATCGCCGTGTGGGTCGTTCTGATATTTCTGGGCCTAGCGTTTTATCGACTGAAGATATTCTTGATGTGTTACGCACTCTTATAAGTATCCGAAATGGTTCTGGTACCGTTGATGATATTGATCATTTAGGAAATCGGCGAATTCGCAGTGTGGGGGAAATGACGGAAAATCAGTTTCGTATTGGTTTGGTACGGGTTGAGCGAGCGGTGAAAGAGCGTTTAACTTTGGCGGAATCTGAAAATATGATGCCGCAAGAGTTGATTAATGCTAAACCTGTGACAGCGGCAATTCGGGAGTTTTTTGGTTCTAGTCAATTGTCTCAATTTATGGATCAGAATAATCCTTTATCTGAAGTGACTCATAAACGCCGCATTTCTGCATTGGGGCCGGGAGGATTGACGCGAGAACGGGCAGGGTTTGAAGTGCGAGATGTGCATCCTACCCATTATGGTCGCGTGTGTCCTATTGAAACACCAGAAGGCCCTAATATTGGATTGATTAATTCTTTGGCCGTTTACGCTAAAACCAATCAGTATGGTTTTTTGGAAACGCCTTATCGTCGGGTAGAGGGAGGACAAGTCACTGATCAAGTCGATTATTTATCAGCTATCGAGGAGGGCAGCTATGTGATTGCCCAAGCCAATGCTAACTTAGACGAAAACAACTTTTTTAAAGATAAGCTGATTACGGCTAGACATGAAAATGAATTTACTCTAGCCCCATCAGATAAAATTAATTACATGGATGTTTCACCTAAACAAATTGTTTCAGTGGCCGCGTCGATGATTCCTTTTTTGGAACATGATGATGCGAATCGCGCTTTAATGGGTTCTAATATGCAACGACAAGCCGTGCCGACTTTGCGAGTTGAAAAACCGCTTGTTGGTACAGGAATGGAACGAAAAGTCGCCGTCGATTCGGGTGTCACTGTCGTTGCAGAACGAGGCGGTATCGTCGACTCTGTAGATGCCGCTCGTATTGTCGTGCGTGTCAATGATAATGAAGTCTTTAAAAATGAAGACTCTCAGGACAAATCTGAGAAAGAGACTCTCACACTTTATAGCTCACTTTCTTCGGGTGTCGATATCTACAATCTGACTAAATATGTGAGATCTAATCAAAATACTTGTATCAACCAAAAGCCCTTGGTTAGCCCAGGGAATATAATTCATCAGGGTGATGTTCTGGCGGATGGGCCTTCCACTGACTTAGGTGAACTTGCACTTGGACAAAATGTGCTGGTCGCATTTATGCCTTGGAATGGTTATAATTTTGAAGATTCGATACTGATTTCAGAACGGGTTGTTGAAGAGGACCGCTTCACTTCCATTCATATTGTTGAACTAAGCTGTATGGCGCGGGATACAAAACTCGGCCCTGAAGAAATTACGGCTGATATTCCCAATCTCAGTGAAGCCGCGCTTTTAAATTTAGATGAATCTGGCATTGTTTCTATTGGTGCCCAAGTCAAACCGGGAGACATCTTAGTAGGCAAAGTCACCCCTAAGGGGGAAACCCAACTGACACCTGAAGAAAAACTACTACGGGCAATTTTTGGTGAAAAAGCCTCAGAAGTAAAAGACACCTCCTTACGAGTACCCAGTGGTACAATGGGGACTGTCATTGATGTCCAAGTGTTTACTCGTGATGGCATTGAAAAAGATGCTCGTGCTTTACACATTGAACAGACTGAACTGAATAAAGTCAAAAAAGATCTACGAGATACACTCCGTATTTTAGAAGATGATACCTACGCTCGTATAGAAAAATTACTCTTAGGGCAAACGGCTAAAAGTGGCCCAGGATTGCTAGGCGAAACAACGATAGATGAAAATTACCTCTCTAATTTAACGCGCCATCAGTGGTTTGAAATTCAGTTAGACAATCCTGAAATTCAAGCTCAATTTGAAAACTTTGCTCTGCAATTAAAAGAACAGCGGCAGCGTTCAGATGAACTTTATGAAGAAAAACGGCATAAATTGATGACCGGTGATGATTTGGCACCTGGCGTACTCAAAATGGTTAAAGTTTACCTCGCGGTAAAAAGGCGAATACAACCTGGAGACAAAATGGCAGGACGACACGGTAATAAAGGTGTAGTCTCTATGATTGTACCTGTTGAAGACATGCCTTATACCGAAAAGGGTGTGCCAGTAGACATCGTGTTAAACCCACTTGGGGTGCCATCTCGGATGAACATTGGACAAGTATTAGAAACGCACTTAGGTTGGGCTGCAAAAAAACTGGGGGAACAGATTGCTTTGCAATTACAGATCATCAAAAAACAGTACAGCTTTGATGGGGATAACTCTGTTGGCAATTTACGGGCGTTTTTGGACAAAATTTACAACTCTAGTGGAAAGCAAGAAGATTTAAATTCTTTGACTGACTCAGAAATATTGGAATTAGCAAAGAATCTAAGTCATGGCGTACCGATGGCTACCCCCGTTTTTGATGGTGCGAGTGAACAAGAAATTAAATTTATGCTAGAGTTGGCAGCTTTGCCTAAAACGGGTCAGGCGACTTTATATGATGGTCGAACAGGAGAAGCATTTGAACGTTCAGTAACGGTAGGCTACATGTATATGCTCAAATTGAATCACTTAGTTGATGACAAAATGCATGCTCGTTCCACAGGGCCTTATAGCTTGGTCACTCAGCAGCCCTTAGGGGGTAAAGCTCAATTTGGTGGACAGCGTTTTGGTGAAATGGAAGTGTGGGCGTTGGAAGCTTATGGGGCATCGTACACTTTACAAGAAATGCTGACAGTCAAATCGGATGACGTGAATGGTCGAACTAAGATGTATAAAAACATTGTCGATGGTGATCATCGTATGGAAGCCGGGATGCCCGAATCGTTCAACGTCTTGGTGAAAGAAATTCGCTCTTTGGGAATTGATATTGAACTTGAACAAGTTTAAGTAACTGACGAAATAACAAGCCGTTTTTTGATAGCTTCACAGAACGTTGAATGAGGTAATGTAGCACTGATTTCTTTTTGTTTTGATGAGCCTACCAAATGATGAGTTGAGTTTTGCAAGAGGCACATTTGAGATTATACCTTCTCATAAATTATTTTAAAGTTAATAAGTCAAGCATCAAAGACTCTGAGTTTGAATGTGACCTCCAAGGGAAAGTAAATCATTCGTGATGAAACGCCTTTCGCGACAAACTTGAGGCTCAAAAAAAATTTTGTTGCGAACCTTCGGTGTACTACGCTAAGGTTCGCAAAGCTAATTACTAAAAATTATTTATATATATCAGATTGAGATCACACACCTGAGTTTCCTATCCTTTTTGTAAAATACCCTACCCATTCTATAGTTTGTTCGATAATCGCTTAGTCCTATAGACTAGGGTGTGTCTGTTGAAGCATTTTGGCAATTATTTTTTCACGCCTTTCACTAATAGAAGCAGATTGTCATGATAAAATGAATTTTGACTTCTCAATTTATCAGCCTCAATCATGACAATCAGTTTTATCAGCGTTCTATCTTATGTAACAAACTTAAATAGGTTTGACACACGGATATCAAAATATATTTGAAAAGAATGAAATTCTCAGCTACCTTTAGATGGGTGCATTGCTATCGACTTTCCCGCTTTTGAACTAGATTGTATATGAAGGGATGAGTTCGTGATAATGTTTCGGTTAATTAAATCCGTATAAAATAGACAATCCTTGTCGTTAAGCTTTTAATTTAAAAGTTAAGCTTTTAAAGAATAAGATCGTAGTCATGTCTCAGTTAAATCTTTTATTAGATACAATCCTTGTCGTTATGCCTAAAAAATTAACAAAGTCGATGTAAGCTGGATTAGCCCACCAGGGCGTAAGGAGCCATTATCCTCACCAAAACGAACTATTTTGTGATCCTAAACGCCGTTGTTACCAACGCTCCTATTCAACACGCCCTGTGCCAAAATGATGTCATTATAATTAATTCATTGTTTTGGTTTACCATTCCCCATTCCCCGTTTCCAATTATCAACTTATGAAAGATTTACTGAATCTGTTAAATAGCCAAGGACAAATAGAAGACTTTGATAGGATTTGTATTGGCTTAGCTTCTCCTGAGAAAATTCGTTCTTGGTCTTATGGTGAAGTTAAAAAGCCTGAAACCATTAATTATCGTACCTTTAAACCAGAACGTGATGGTCTTTTTTGTGCCAAGATTTTTGGGCCCACTAAGGACTACGAGTGTTTATGTGGCAAATACAAGCGTCTCAAACATCGAGGCGTTGTCTGTGAAAAATGTGGCGTTGAGGTGACTCAAGCTAAGGTGCGCCGGGAACGAATGGGACATATTGAATTAGCTTCCCCAGTTGCTCATATTTGGTATCTCAAATCTCTACCTTCTCGCATGGGGCTTATGTTAGATATGTCTTTGCGGGATATTGAACGCATTCTTTACTTTGAGGCTTATGTGGTCATTGACCCAGGTTTGACTGCCTTAGACCGAGGCCAGTTGTTAAATGAAGAAACCTATCTGGATGCGCTGGAAGAATATGGTGATGAATTTGATGTACAAATGGGAGCTGAGGCGGTATTTGATTTGTTGCGAACTATGGATTTGGCGGCTATCGTGAATAATCTTCGTGAGGAGATCAATGCCAGTAGTTCAGATGCTAAGATTAAAAAATTAAGCAAGCGTTTGAAATTGTTAGAATCTTTTTTGCATTCTGGCAATCGAGCTGAATGGATGGTATTGAAGGTTTTGCCTGTCTTACCGCCTGAGTTACGTCCATTAGTGCCTTTGGATGGGGGGCGCTTTGCCACTTCAGATTTAAATGATCTTTATCGACGTGTCATTAATCGCAATAACCGTCTTAAGCGGTTACTTGATCTCAATGCGCCTGAAATCATTGTGCGTAATGAGAAGCGAATGTTGCAAGAAGCCGTTGATGCTTTATTAGATAATGGGCGCAGAGGACGAGCGATTACCGGCTCTAATAAACTACCTTTAAAATCACTTGCTGATATGATTAAAGGTAAGCAAGGGCGTTTTCGCCAGAATTTGTTAGGTAAACGAGTGGATTATTCGGGCCGTTCGGTGATTGTCGTGGGTCCCACATTAAGGTTACATCAGTGTGGATTGCCGAAGAAGATGGCTTTGGAGTTATTTAAACCTTTTATTTTTGGCAGGATAGAAATTAAGGGTATCGCGACAACTATCAAGGCAGCCAAGAAATTGGTAGAACGTCAGGTGGCGGAGGTTTGGGATGTCTTAGAAGAAGTGATTCGGGAGCATCCGGTGTTATTGAATCGTGCCCCAACTTTGCACCGCTTGGGCATTCAAGCTTTTGAACCGATTTTAGTTGAGGGGAAGGCAATTCAATTGCATCCTTTAGTCTGTACAGCTTTTAATGCAGACTTTGATGGCGATCAAATGGCTGTGCATGTTCCTTTGTCAATTGAGGCACAAATGGAAGCACGCGCTCTGATGATGTCTACTAATAACATTCTTTCACCTGCGAATGGTGAGCCTATTATTGTGCCTTCACAGGATGTGGTGTTAGGACTCTATTTTATGAGTCGAAAACGCAATGGCGCACGGGGTGAGGGAATGGTGTTTGCTAACCTTAATGAAGTGCATCGTGCTTATGAAAACCGTATTGTGGAACTCAATGCGTCTATCACGGTACGCTTGAAAGAGGATGTTGAAAAAGGGAGTCAGACAGAAACATACCCAAAGATGAATACGACAGTCGGGCGAGCTTTGCTATTTGAAATTTTGCCACCTCGATTGCCTTTTGAGTTGGTCAATCAAGATATGACCAAAAAGACGATCTCTAAATTGATCAATGCTTGTTATCGGCGCTTAGGTTTGAAAGAAACCGTTATTTTTGCGGATAAATTGATGTATATGGGCTTTTCTTTTGCAACACGCGCTGGTATTTCCATTGGTATTGAGGATATGATTATCCCTGATAACAAATTTCAAATCATTGAAGCGGCTAAAATGGAAGTTAAAGAGATAGAAGAACAATATGCCTCTGGACTGATTACCAATGGCGAGCGTTACAATAAAGTAGTTGATATTTGGTCACATACGAATGATAAGTTGGCTAAAGCGATGATGACTCAGTTAGGCGTAGAGACTGTCATTGATAGTCATGGTAATGAAAGTCAGCAGCCTTCTTTTAATTCCATCTACATGATGGCTGATTCAGGTGCGCGTGGCTCAGCGGCTCAAATACGCCAATTAGCCGGTATGCGTGGACTGATGGCTAAACCGGATGGTTCTATTATCGAAACACCTATCACAGCGAATTTTCGTGAGGGGTTAGATGTCTTGCAGTATTTTATTTCTACACATGGTGCGCGTAAAGGTTTAGCGGATACGGCTTTAAAGACAGCTAATTCGGGCTATTTAACACGCCGCTTGGTGGATGTGGCTCAGGATATGGTTGTTTTAGAACTTGACTGTGGTACAGAGCAAGGCTTGGAAATGATCCCCTTGATTGAAGGCGGTGATGTAGTAGAAACTTTACGAGATCGAGTATTAGGTAGGGTCGTTGCAGAAGATGTTTTTAAGCCAGGGATAGCAGAACCTGTGGTTAAAGCAGGCATATTATTGGATGAACAATGGGTAGAACTACTTGAACAGGAAAATGTTGACCGGATTAAAGTACGTTCGGCTATCAATTGTGAATCTCGCTACGGCATTTGTGCTAAGTGCTATGGACGTGATTTAGGACGTGGACACTTGGTCAATATGGGAGAGGCTGTGGGCGTTGTTGCTGCTCAGTCTATCGGTGAACCTGGAACGCAATTAACCATGCGAACTTTTCATATTGGTGGTGCGGCTTCCAGAGCGGCGGCTATCAACCATATTGAGGCTAAGTCCAAAGGGACTCTTAAATTTGATAATCTTAAGTTGATACCACAGCAAAGTGACGAAAATCGTATTAAGTTCATTGCAGTCTCGCGTTCTGGAGAGTTAAGTATTTTAGATGAATTTGGTTTGGAACGAGAACGCTATAAGGTGCCTTATGGCGCTGTGTTAAGTCTCAATGAGGGAGAACATGTTGAAGCAGGACAGTTTATTGCGAACTGGGATCCACATACCTATCCGGTTATTACAGAAGTCGCTGGTATTGTGAATTACGCTGATATTGTAGAAGGCATAACCGTTAATCGTGAACAGGATGAAATGACCGGACTGAGCAATATGGTGATCACCGACCCTAAATTGCGACCCAATCATGCTAAGGATATGCGTCCGATGGTGAAGTTGGTGGATGAAAATGCTCAGGATTTAAATATTCCTGGCACGGAAATCCCAGCCAGTTATTTTTTGCCACCACGCGCGATTATTAATGTGGAAGAGGGTATTCAGGTTAAAGTGGGCGATATCATGGCTCGATTACCACAAGAATCCTCTAAAACCCGCGACATTACTGGTGGGTTACCTCGTGTCGCTGATTTATTTGAAGCGCGTACACCTAAGGAACCCTCTATTTTGGCAGAACGCAGTGGCACAGTCAGTTTTGGGAAAGATACAAAAACGAAGCAAAGATTGATAATTACAAGCAAAGATGGGGGAGATGACGAAATCTCGATACCTAAGTGGCGACATATCAATGTATTTGAGGGACAACATGTGGAGAGAGGCGAGGAAATCGTCGATGGCGCTCCTAATCCTCATGATATATTGCGGCTTTTGGGTATGACGGCATTGGCTAATTATATTATTAATGAAGTTCAAGACGTTTATCGACTTCAAGGTGTCAAGATCAATGATAAACACATTGAAGTCATCGTTCGGCAAATGCTACGCAAAGTGGCCGTCTTAGAACCTGGAGAAACGCTATTATTGCCAGGGGAACAAGTAGAACGCTCAAGGTTATTAGAAGAAAACGAGCGTGTGATGCAGGACGGAAAAATACCGGCCACTTACGAACCTCGGTTGTTAGGCATTACGAAGGCTTCACTCGCAACGGATTCTTTTATTTCAGCCGCTTCTTTCCAAGAGACAACGCGGGTACTGACAGAAGCATCCGTCAATAGTCGATGTGATGATTTACGCGGCCTTAAGGAAAATGTGATTGTAGGGCGACTTATCCCAGCAGGCACTGGACTAGCCTATCATGAAGAAAGGCGGCGGAGACATCATCAACATTATAAGGAAGTCAAATCCATCAACCGTGGCGCTCCTATGATGATTGAAAATATTTCTTAAAAAGGAAGGGAGGAAAAAGGAATTTCCGAATGCGAGAAAGCGGAAACTTCGTTCCTATGCAAAGCGACGATAAGTTTCCATACCCTCAAGGGCAACCATACGGATTTCCCCTACAAAAACAATATTGTAGGGGCAATCCCTTGTGGTTGCCCCTTTTTACGACCCTGATTAAGAGCAACATTTCAAAATTTGTGTAAGCTTATATTATCCATCGCTCTCGTTGCAGCAACGTAAAAAATATTGATTTCTTCTCTAAGCTTCTCAAAATGATATTCATCCGGTTTTTTAACCGCATTTTCCAGTTGTTCGCGAGTGATGAAATCTTCTTTAACCATCTGAACATTTTGATATTCTTGCCCCTTCGCTTTGTGGGTTGTTGTAAAAATCACATCTGCTTCTTCCTTAGACACAATGCGTCGCTTGATTTTCTGATTGATATCAAACAAATCTTCTCTGTATGTCTGAACAAGATCACAAGTGTTTAATAGCTGACGATTTTGTGAGGCCTTAGCAAAATCCCTTAAGGCCCTAAAACGACTGAATCGCCTGATAAATTGATCACTGATCTTATCAAAACTCTCCTGATACAAATATAAAACACTCAAAACGCGAGCGTTCATAAAGCCATAACTCTCATATCCCCCTTCAAAGTAAAATTTGAGATCACCCCCTAAATAATGTGCGATTTCTTTAAACAGTTTCAAAACACTTCTTGAAATAACCGCAATTTGTTCTCTCTCGCCTTCCAAACACTCAATCCTCTCCTGCTTTCCTTTTATTTTTAGGAAATGCGCCCTATCATTCAAGATACTGTATCCACGATTAACAATTTTCGAGATTTGTTGCGCCAAAGCGTCATCAAAACGAAAAGTCTGCGTCAATGAATATTCAAGGCAATCTATTTTATCTAAAGCATTGATAGCATATCGGAAAGCGTAAATTTGCTGAAAGGTATCGCCCACAAAAATCCTTGAAGCCTCTTGTATTTTAAGCACCTCTAGCATAACGCCCGACAAGTCTTGCGCTTCGTCAATCAAGATAATATCGTAAAACAAGGTAGGCTTTGATAAATGAAACATTTTCAGATAAAAGTCATGAATGGCCGGTATTTCGCATTGCTTCATTTTTGTCAAAATAGTTTTAATCGTTTTCAGAATGAAATCAGCATAACAAGATAACAGCATGTCCACTTTATTTTGCGGCCGAGTTTCATTCCGATAAGACGCAAGAAGCGCTTCATCTATATAGAACAGAGAAGAATTAAGGTAAAAAACCATCATATCTTTTATAAGCCATGAAATGAGCAACAGATTGTCTCTTTTATCTTCTAGTTCTCCTTTGACGTAACCATCAAAAATAGTCCATTCACTCAAGTCATTAATCAGATCATAATGCCTGCCATTGGCATGGTAATAGGCTAAAGCATGAAAAGTTTGGACAGTGATATTGTCAAGGTTTGCAACAAAACACTTTTTCTTCATTTCATCGGAAGCCGATTTATTGAACGTCAAATACAAAAACCGTTGTTTCGGCCTACGTTTGGCATATTCCAATAACGTTGTTGTTTTACCACTACCCGCAACAGCATTCACTTTCAAAATGTGTTCAGGCGCATTAATAATAGCCCATTGTTCATCAGTCAATTCCATTAAGCTCTCCGTTTGGTTTGTTTGATTTGATTATAAAAAAGGATTTTTAAAAGAATAATTATGAAATCCTGAACATCTGAACTCCTGACACCTGCTTACATCAAAATCTTATTATCCTGAACACCGTCATAAACGCCGCATTTTGTCATTTCTAGCTGGGCTTGAAATGATAAAAACGTAATTTTTTTTGGTGCTAAGTATCGCTTTGTCCAAGTTGTTCAATCAGATAGAAAAAAGTTTTGTTATTTGGAAAAACGGGGTTTCTTAATACGGCGCATTTGGGGAGGGTTCGCGGATTGACATATCACTTGAAATATTTTTAAAATCAATGAGTTATAAATTGAGGCTTTTTTAATTAAGTACTTGATATTAAAGAGTATTTTCTATTTTTGTTCGTCAATCAGGAGGCTATCTTTATTTCCATAGTCATAAAAATTTTTCTGTTAATTTTTAAGTAGATAAACGCCAGGCTCCGAAAAAAGGCTCTGTGGTGTATTGACTGTCTTGTGGCAAGATGATACAGTGCTTGCCTCTAATCGCAAGAGGGATTTACATCAATTAATCTCATTATACTCAACACCATCATAAATTAAGTATTTGTTGGAATAAAGAGCATAAATTTTGTGGTTTTGTATCGCGATGTTTTGCAAAACTCGAACAAAAGCGCAATTCTTAGCAGAAGTATAAATGCGGTATAAATGCGAATTAAGGGTTGAATTGAATGATGTAAAATCAAAAAGTTATAAAACTATATAACAGATTGAAAAATTGTTGTTCATTTTTCATTTTTTAGATTGAGATTCACATTCCGAGGTTTGCCAAATCTCGGAGGTTTATGCACAAATTTTTCTGAAGGCGGCTTTGAAAATCGTGCCATGCCCAGTCTAAGTTGCCCATGTTACCCAAGTTGTCCAAGGCCAGAAAACCTATCAAATTCTGAACGGATTTAGCGTAGCTTCCCTTCGGTTCGCGGCAAAAATTTTGCCTGAAATATTGAACAGTCACTGTTCATACCCATTTTGAGTTTTACTGATATTAATAGACATTATACTGATTTAATTTAAGTTTCGCGCCAAAAGTTTTGCGCGTAAAACTTTTGGCGCGAATTGATTTTATTAGTTTTCTGAAAATGATAATTTGATATAAATCAATGAGTTACGTTAAATCGGTATAAACTCTAATAACTTTTGTTCATTTAACCATTAACTACAACACTGGAGTATAATTATGCCACTACATGAAAATTGGCAAAAAATGAGTAGTGAGTTGCATCGAGTGATCGCTCAAGCATGGTTGGAACCAGACTTTGCAGAGAAACTGAAGAAGGAACCGAAAACGACCATCACTGAGTTTACCAACGGCGAAGTTGTTTTTGCAAAAGGGGAAAGAGTCGAGATCGATGCGACAACTTTTTCTTGGCGGATAGTACAGGCCCCGGATAACCCGCTGGAAGCGGTAACTGTTATACCAGTGCCTCCAAAACCTGCTGATGTGACTGCTGAAGAATTAAAACAATGGGCAAAAGAAGACAGTGGGGAATTATCTCGTCGCTTTAAAGCAAGTTGTTGTTAGTGTCTTTCCGTTCCTATAATTAGTCGAGATACAAGCTTATTACTGTCTCGTGCTTTACCAAAGGGATAAAAAGACGGCTTTACCGATTCCCCTTTGCTAAAGCACCAATTACCCTTTACTAGGGTGCATTGCTATTTTCCCGGTCATACTTTCCCCAAAGGGGAAAGGTTATTTGGTTGAGGAGCAAGGGTAAATGGGTTCTGTTCATACTTCCATCGGACCGTAAAAAACTATAAATAGTTTATTTTTCAATCACTTTATTAAATAAAAAAGCCATTTTAAAGCGCCTTAAGTGACATTAACTCATTAAACTAAAGACATTTATACTTTTCACCTTGAACCAATCCCTTTTTCCTAGTACAGGAGGGCAGAAATAACCATGCCGGTTCGATAATTCTATTTTTTCAAAAAATCGAATTTCTTTTTTAGATGGCTGGTATGGGAACTTCCGCCATCCTGCACTAGCCCCTTTCCCCTAGCCCATTTTTTAGGTATTGACGTTTTAATAGCGGGAAAATAGAAATACGCCCTTTTACTATTTTACAGCCCTGATTTATAAATGTTCAAGAAGCCTAAGTTTAAACGTCATTTCCATGTCGAGACTTGTGAACCAGAAGGCGTATTTTTACTCTCCGAAAATCAGTATTTTTTACTCAAAGGCCATATTTACCAGAAATTAGTCCCATTACTCGATGGTCAACATACCGTTAACGACATTATTCAATTGATGCAACAGCAAGCACAGGTTGCAGAAATTTACTATGCGTTAATGTTGTTGGAAAAAAAAGGCTATATTATTGAAAATGACGATCAATTCTCACCTAATAATAATCTGGCCGCATTCTGCGATATTTTAAATGTTGAATTCAAAGAAGCCATCCACCGATTACAAACAACTCAAGTGGTTGTTCATACTATAGGGGCTGTCAATGCTGAGCCTTTGATTTCGGCGTTGGAATCGTTACAAATTCAAGTCCAAACGGAAGGAGACACGGAAGGAGACATTGATATTGTTTTGACGGATGATTATCTCCAAAACAATTTAGTCGCTTTTAACCAAAAAGCATTACAATCGCAAACCCCTTGGCTGTTAGTTAAACCGGTCGGTACCCTCGTTTGGATTGGCCCCCTTTTTCATAAAGGCAAAACCGGTTGTTGGGAATGTCTTGCACAGCGTCTACGCGCTAACCGCCCGATTGAAACCTTTATCCAAACACGCAAAAAGACTTCAACCCCTTTTCCAACCTCTCTGACTCTCCTGCCTTCTACGCTACAAATGGCTCTGAATTTAACCTCCACTGAACTCCTTAAATGGATTATTCAAGGTGAAAATAAAAATTTAGAAGGCATTTTAGTCACGCTGGATACGTTATCGCTGAAAACACAAAATCACTTTTTGGTTCATCGACCACAATGCCCCAGTTGCGGAACACTCACTAATAAGCATAAGCAATCACCTAAACCCATTGTACTAGAAACTCAACCCAAAATATTCATCGCAGATGGTGGGCACCGTTGTATGCGTCCTGAAGAAACGATCAATAAATACAGTTCTCATATTAGCCCGATTACGGGCGTTATCCGAGAACTTAATCCCATTTCGCATCACTATCATTTGACCCATACTTATGTTGCTGGTCATAATTTTGCGACTATGTTTGATGATTTATACTTTTTACGCGAAAATGTGCGGGGTAGAAGTGCTGGCAAAGGCAAAACGGATAGTCAAGCCAAAGCCAGCGCTATTTGCGAAGCGATTGAAAGATATTCTGGGGTTTTTCAAGGCGATGAAATTCGACAAAAAGGCCGTTATCGAGATTGGGGAGGACGTGCAATTCATCCCAATGCCTGTATGAATTTTAGTCAAGCCCAATATCAAAACCGTCATCACTGGAATGCTAATACCGATAATTATTTTGAAAAAGTGCCAGAACCGTTTGATGAAGAAAGAGAAATTGAGTGGACACCCGTGTGGTCTTTAACTCATAACGTATTTAAATATTTACCAACAGCCTACTGTTATTATGGCTATCCCAGACCGGAAAAACCGGATTGTTGGGCAGATTCCAATGGTGCAGCGGCCGGTAATAGCAAAGAAGAGGCTATTTTACAAGGATTTATGGAACTGGTGGAACGTGATAGTGTAGCTCTATGGTGGTTTAATGACGTGAAAAAACCAAGAGTCCATTTAGACCGTTTTGATGAACCCTATTTTCAAGCCTTGCAGGAATACTATCAAATGCGCCAACGTGAATTATGGGTATTGGATATTACCAGCGATCTGAATATTCCTGCTTTTGTGGCGATTTCTAGGAGAATTGATCAAAGCAATGAAAAGATTCTCTGTGCCTTTGGTGCCCATTTCGATCCGAAAATAGGTATTCTTCGGGCCCTAACTGAACTCAACCAAATGCTTGAAGTTTATGATAAAATAACGCAAGAACAATGGGAAACGGCAACACTGGAAAATCAGCCTTATTTAGTCGCTGATGATAATCAGGCTCCTAAAGTCAGTTCAGATTATCCCCAATTGTGGAGTGATGATCTGCGAGACGATGTGATGAACTGTGTGGCAATCGCTAAAAAACAAGGGTTAGAAGTTCTTGTTTTGGATCAGACGCGGCCCGATATCGGACTGAATGTGGTTAAAGTGATTATCCCTGGCATGCGTCACTTTTGGAGAAGATTAGGGCCGGGACGACTGTATGACGTACCGGTCAAATTGGGTTGGTTATCAGTGCCTTTGACAGAAAAGCAACTCAATCCGATGCCGGTTTTTTAACAACCCTCCAAAAACTCTATGCCATTAAGTACCTGTCAAGGCACTGATTCAATTTCAGGTCAAATTGATAAAAATAAAATAATTAATTAGACTTGTCCGTCAATAAATTTTTGGCTAATAAAAACACAATTCATAAACCCCTTATTTTCGGACAACTCTATTATTTATCCGTCCAAACTCAGTATTCAGCCTTGTTTATCAAGGTAATGAAAAGATATCTCGCTATGAAAATGGCATTGAATTGAAGTGGTGCTTTTGTCAAAAAATAACTTGGGTTTAGCTGAGTTAAAAGTGCAACGGAACTAAGCTTTGGACTTTCACAAAAACAAGTCATTTCTTGGCAATCACCAAGTGTTTGTAGTAAACGATTTATCGCCTTTTTTGGTGCCCTCATTGCATAAAAACCAAGTTTATTTTCTGTAATACCTTCGCCAATTGTTATAAAAATAAAATAGTTATTATGTGATATTGCTTCAATTTCAAAAACTTATCGTATTTTTGAACCCAGTCGAACTGATTTTTAATTTCATTGAATTTCAAGCATTTTTCAGAATAACCCCGTTTAATATTCAACTTTTGATGAAGGTATTATTTTTTAGAAATCCGATTTTTTTCAAAAACTCGGATTTCTTTAACATTTTTGGGTAATCTACAGTAGTGAGCATTGTTTTACTTTCGCCAATTCGGTGGATAGACTTTACACCTTGTATTGCTTTTGTCATGTCAAACAGGAATCTTAACAAGTGATGGGAGATTTATCGCCCTGATCAAAAGCTCAGTCTTTGAGTTAAATGACAAAAGGCTATTAAGGTGTTCAGGATAATTGACCTTTTCCACCACTACCCATCGAGATACATACTAAAACGAACACCCAAAAGCGAACAATCTATTTTGGCGAGAGTACCCACATTTGGATTCTCGGCTCCCAAACTTAAATAACAAACTATGTTGAATAACTACCAAATAATAGATGCCGATTGCCATGTATTAGAACCTTTTGATATGTGGAAAAAATATGTTGATCCAGCGTTTAAGGATCGTGCGCCTTCCATAGATCAAACTATTAACGGCGAAAAAATGACGAACAAATTATCCGATCAAGTTCAAGCCCAAGGTGTTGAAAAAATTAAGCGACATCACCTGATGGCGGCCATGAGAGGTTTTAACGCGGATTCTCAAGTCACTGCAATCAAGAAACTGGGCGTTGATATTGCGTTTCTTTATCCCACAGATGGTCTATTTGTGTTAGCCATAGACGGTATGGACACACAACTAGCCGGGGCCCTAACCCGCGCCTACAACAATTGGTTGCGAGACTTTTGTAGCTATGACACACAAGTTTTGAGAGGTGTTGGTGCCATTAATCTTCACGATCCCAATGACATGGTGCCGGAATTGCATCGGATAACAGAATGGGGTTGGAAAGCCGTCTTTATGCGTCCCAACCCACTCAAAGGACGCTTGCTCAGTGATCCGGCTTATGAGCCATTTTGGAACGAATGCGAGCGGCTGGGAATTGCCATTGGTATTCATGAAGCGACGCATGGGCGTTTACCCACGACTGGTGCGGATCGCTTCAATACCCGGTTTGGGATGCATGCGTGTTCTCACCCGATGGAACAAATGATGGCGATGTTAGCCTTGATTGAAGGAGGTGTGCTAGAACGTCACCCCAAACTTCGGGTGGCCTTTCTTGAAGCGGGGTGTGGGTGGCTACCATACTGGTTGTGGCGGTTAGATAGGGAATATCAAGAACTGGGTTGGGAAGTCAAAGAAAACGTGAAGATGAAACCCTCTGACTATTTTCGTCGTCAATGTTTTATTGGCATTGAACCTGCGGAACCTTATCTTCCTGAAATCATCAATTATGTTGGTACCGATAACTTAATCTTAGGTTCTGACTATCCTCACATAGACCATGATCAGCAGATCATAAACGAAGCGGTCAAGCTAGAGGATAGGCTTTCCAAAAAGACGGTCCAAAAGATTCTTTGGGACAATCCTATCCGTTTTTATGGATTGAGCTGAATGTTGATAGTTTTTTTGGGTTTCTATCGGGGAAAACATCGGAGATACTTTGCACGGTTGAAAACGGAACTAAAAACACACATGCTCATCCCCCGAGGCAGGGGATGAGACGTGTTGCGGTTTTATTCTCATCTCGATATATCATCGTTATACACAAGTATCAGGGATACTTTTTCGAGAATGATTTTACTATTCGCACAGTAGCTGTTTATAAAATGCTAATATATATAAAATCAATTAGTTAAAAACTTATGTATAAGGATTGAATAGGGGGTAGTGGGTGTGTAAAAAGTTTAAATTATAACCGTTTGCAGTAGAAGTGCTGAAATCCTATTTTTTGAACTTGACCTGGATTTATAAAACATTTAAGCACAGTCAATCAAAACAGCAAACTCAAATGGACTCATGAAAAAATAGGTTAAGACAATATATGTTAACTCTTTCTGGTTACCAAATAACCGAACAATTGCATGAAAGTGCTAATTCGTCTATTTATCGCGCACATCGGCTCACCGATAATCAAGCAGTTGTTCTTAAAATTCTGAAACAAGACTATCCGCCCCCGGAAAAAATCGCTTGGTTTAAACGGGAATACGAAACCACCCACAACTTGAACGATATTAAAGGTGTGGTGGCCGTCTACGGCCTAGAAAGCGACCAAAATCGCTTTTTCATTGTCCTAGAATATTTTGGGGCGACTTCTGTTGATCGCTTAAAATTGGCGGGGCAAATGCCGTTGACTGACTTTTTGACGTTGGCTATTTCTGTGACAGATATTTTAGGCCAACTGCATCAACGCTATCTGATTCATAAGGATATCAATCCGTCAAACATTATCCTCAATACCACCACCAAGCAACTGAAACTGATTGACTTTGGCATTTCAACGGTGTTGTCTCGCGAAAATACAACCTTTAGCAATCCGAACTTGTTAGAAGGCACATTAGCCTATCTTTCCCCAGAACAAACGGGCCGCATGAATCGGGCCATAGATTACCGAACCGATTTTTATTCCCTTGGTGTCACCTTCTATCAATTACTGACCGGTCAATTACCCTTTTCGATGCCAGATGCGCTGGAAGTAGTGCATTGTCATATTGCCAAACCACCCGTACCACCGCATTCATTAAAATCAGAACTGCCTCAAGCGATTTCAGAAATCGTGCTGAAATTGATGGCGAAAAACGCCGAAGATCGTTACCAATCCAGTTACGGGCTTAAAGCGGACTTGGCAGACTGTTTACGGCAATGGCAAACGGCTGG
>JAYQWI020000687.1:0-2975 GCA_035871815.2 Candidatus Parabeggiatoa communis | reverse complement strand
CTTTTCTATCTCCACTTGGGTTTTTTCAAGGGCCAAATTCTTTTGTTGGATATCCTCTTTTTGTCGCTCTAACTCTTTGGTGCGCTCTTCCAATTCTTCATTGGTTTGTTTCAACTCTTCCTGTTGGGTTTGTAATTCCTCAGATTGACTTTGCAATTCCTCGGATTGACTTTGTAGTTCTTCATTTTGTTGCTGAAGGGCTTCCTGTTTATGTTGTAAGTCGGCCTGTTGAGTTTGCAACTGTTCATTAATCTGTTGCATTTCTTCTTGTTGCGCTTGTAATTCTTCTGACTGCGTTTGCAGTTCTTCAGTTTGCCGCTGGCTTTGCGCCAGCAATGTTTGCATCTGAGTGCGTGATTCGGCACTATTCACCGCTATGCCAAGACTGGGCATGATTTGTTCAAGAAAGTCTCGCTGAAGTGTTGTTAACGTTTTTGAAAAGCCAATTTCAATAATACCTTTGAGCGTCTCTTCGTGCAAAAAGGGTACGATGAGTATATTGCAAGGTAAGGCATTGGCTAATCCTGAACGAATAATATGGGTACATTCTTCAGGCGTTTGGGTTATGGAAAAAGTCTTACATTCTAAGGCAGCTTGCCCAATAAGGCCTTCTCCAATTTGAAATGTTCGAGGGCGATTGTCGGTATCGGTATAGGCATAATCAGCTAAGCGCTGTAGGTAGGCTGGTTTATCCGACTTCGATTTTGTGAGCAAATAAAATAATCCCACCTGTGCATCAACATAAGCGGTTAAAAAGGAGATAATCTTCTTTGCTAACTTCTCAATATCCTGTTCGCCGCTCATCAGGTTGTTTAATTGAGCATGCCCGGTTTTGAGCCAATCCTGTTTAGCATTTTGCGCGGTTGTTTCTGCAAGCTTGGTTGCTGCGCTTTCTAAGGAATTTTTGATCTGAATAAAGTCTCCCTGATATTCTGCGACGGGGGTGATATTCTGTTCACCTTCTGCTAATCCTTTAGAAACATGAACAATGTCCTCAATGACTTGCCGCAGATTTAACAAGGCTTTTTCTAAAGCGTTTTTGATTTGAACATAATCTCCTTGGTAGGTAATCTGAGAGGTGACATGCAGCTGGCCTTCTCTTAATCCTTGAGAAACTTGAACAATATCTTGAATCACGTCTCGCTGATTAGACAAAGCCGTTTCTTGGGCATTTTTTATTTTGGCAAAGTCTCCTCGGTATTCTTCAGATTGCGGCATGATGTTGAGATTGCCAGCTGCTAATCCCTGAGAAACTTTGACAATGTCTTCAATCACGATACGCTGGTTCAACATAGCGGTTTCTAGGGCTGTTTTGATCTGAATAAAATCTCCTCGATATTCAACCTGCGGCATCACACGCAGATTACCTTCTGCTAATCCCTGAGAAATTTGGACAATGTCTTCAATCACCAACCTTTGATCAGACAAAGCGGTTTCCAAAGCGATTTTGATTTGTATGAAATCCCCTCGGTATTCCGACTGAGGAATGACACTGAGATGACCAGCCGCTAAGCCTTGAGAAACTTGGACCAAGTCTTCAATAACAGCCTGAAAATAACGGGTTAAGCCATCAAAGGCGCGTCCTATTTCACCCATCTCATCTTGACGACGGTTCATTTTCTCTGCCTCAATAGGCAGAATGCTGGTTGATTTTACCGATCCACTCGCTAATTGGCGTGCCGCGTTAGTGAGAATCAATACGGGCTGGGCTATAGAATTGGCAACCCAGACGGCCACGATAACGACGAGAATGCTAACCACTAAGCTCACAACTAAAGTCAAAATGACCCCCGTGTTGGCCGCTTTGTCCGCTGCAAACTTGGCTTTTTCAGAACCAACGACATTAGTTTGACGCATGGTTTCCATTAAGGCTAATGCCTTTTCAAAATGATCATTCGTTGTACCAACACTCATCGCCTGCGCTTTGTCGTCATTATTGTCTTGAGAGAGCAAGATAACCTGCTCGTTAGCCTGCAAAAACACTTTGAGTATTGCCTGAAAATTTTCAAAGGCTGCTGTTTCTATCCCAGCGTCTAAGGTACTTTCAAAGCCGGCTAGTGCTTTAATAAGCTTTTCTTGCTGAGTTTGAATTTCGGTTTCCATAGCCCGCATCGTCGCATCGTCAGGCGCTATGATATGGTTTTTCTGGGCTTCAATGATATGCATCAAGGCCAGTTCGGCGTTATCAAGGTTAATAATACTGGGAAAATAATTATCACTCACTTCGTTAGCAGCAGCCTTAGCAGCTTGGAGTTGAGTAATGGCGACTCCCCCTACGATGGCGAGCGGAATAAGTGATACCGCGAGAAACAGCATAATTAACTTGCCGCGCATTGAACGAAAAAAGGTAATGCGTTTTCCTGATTCTAATTGAGTAGAAGAAGGGGCATTTATCATTTAAGTCTCCTTATCAGTTATCAGTTATTAGTTATCAGTTATCAGTTATCAGTTATCAGTTATCAGTTATCAGTTATCAGTTATCAGTTATCAGTTTCAACAATTGATTCAATGTAGGGTGGGATCGCTGTCGGTAATGAAGTCAAGATCAACCCAAAAACTTACTGCCTGCTTGCCCACCATTCCCTGACCCTCCAACATTACTCTTAGCGCTTTTGCGTCTTTGCGTGAGATTGATTTTTTGGAAAGCAGGGAAAAAATCACCGATACAACCACACACGCATCAATGATATCAGCTTCTCAGTATCTACCGGTTTAGATAAATAATCATTCGCACCGGCATCAATACATTTCGTTTTATCGCCTTTCATGGCTTTTGCCGTCAAGGCAATAATCGGTAATTTGCGATATTGGAGTTGTTCTCTGATTTTCCGCATGGCTTCATAGCCATCCATTTCGGGCATCATAATATCCATTAAGACAATACTGATATCCCGATGTTCTTCTAATAAAGTTAACGCTTCTAAGCCATTATTGCCAGCAAGCACTTCCATGTTTCTTTCTTCCAGCACGGTTGC
>JAYQWI020000686.1:0-2461 GCA_035871815.2 Candidatus Parabeggiatoa communis | reverse complement strand
TTGAACAAAATTGTGTACAATAATCATATCCATAGCTGATAATTGTTCAATGTTTTTGATTAATTGCTGTTTTAAAATCATTTTATATACCCCCTTTAATTTGGTTCAGCAAGCCAAGTCTCCATTTTATTCCAATCATTGAGTTGTCATTCCATGATTATAAGTGTGATGGTAAAACTGTAATCAAGCTCAATGGGATTAGAAACTTAGGAATGGTCACGAAATAACTTCCCGTTTTATAGATTTTCAAGTTAAAGGGCGAACACGCAGGTTCGACCCTAAAAAATTCTGAAGCAATAAATCTCCAATTTATTTTGTGACGATTCCTAAAGTTTCTAAATCTTCTTCCAAATCTTCTTTGTCATAATAGAGTTGGCAACCCTGTTCTTCTAATACGGCTACTGTATCTTGCCAATGACTGTGGTTTAATAAATACTGTGCTTGTTTAAACGTAATGTTGTCATTGGCATACAGTTCAGCCACTAATTTATCTAATTTATTATCATTGTGTGTTATCTTTTCTTCTAAAAAGGCGACTATCACTTTAACGGGTTGATTAAATTCAACTTTTTCTTGTAGTCGTAATTGACCATTTTGATAAATACCTTCAATAGCTAACATGATATTTTCCTAGATGGGAATGGTGGGCAACAAAAACACGTTACCCACCCTACACGGATGGCAATGGTGGGCAACATAAACACGTTGCCGGCCCCCTACCAAAAATCAGAATAACCGCTTATTGATCAACCGGACATTTGCAATTACCGCCTCGCACTGGCCAGACGTAGAAGGGATAGGATTTTTGTTCTGTGAACAGTAATCCGCGATCCATTCTTAAGCGCCAGGCTAAGTCTGGGTTGGCGGCATCTGGGCTTGATGTCCAGTAACTATTTGATTTTACGTTAGAAAAGGCATCCTTTTCTTGCCACGGGCCGTTGCCGGCGGCATTGGACATGGCTGGCTTGGAGAAGCCATAGTGGACTAGACTTTGCATTTCCTGAACGTTGGGTAAGCGCCAATCTGTGTGGTTGGCATCACATTCTGGAAATTGCTTGTTATTCAATCCGGCTACAAAAGCTTGGGCCTGTTCCCAATTAACGGGGCCTTCTCCGCTTGTGCAGTCTTTTGCAAAACGGGGATAGTGAGTGCCAATGCAATTGGCATTTTGGAGCCATATCAATCCGCTTTGCGTGTCGGTTACGGTGTTATCACCATTATCAATATAGCGACGGTGATCTGGAAAGCTGGGGGTGGTGGGCACTTTCTGAAAACGAATGACTGCTTCACTACCGGCTTCTGGACAGACACCTGGTGGCATTTCAATACGAATACTTGCTTCTGTCGCCTTTGTGCTTGGATCAACCTCTGGTGTCGTTTCTAAACGAAGAATCGTACAGGCTTTTGAGCTGGGTGTTGTGGGTGTTGAGGCTTCGCCGACACGGGCTGTGAAAACGGGTTCTCGGCTGGTGATTTTCGGTCTCGGTTTAAAAATCTTGGCCGTTATTGCCTGTTTCGGATTCGCGGAACACAATGAGGCAGAGAAATTATCAAAAGCAATGCCTAATCCTCTTCCGCGTTGGGTAATATCGACTGTTTTAATCTGCGGTTCTCCCGCTTCAAAAGCCCAGCGAACGGTACGTCCATCACCGGCATTAGGTGAGTGCTTGTTGATCAGTTGCCTTGACAGTTCTTTGCCATCAGCATCTCTAGCAATAATGGTTAAGACTTCACCGCCATCAATGTCAAGTACTTCACCACTGGCTTGTGCGACGGGATGGCTGTAGGTGAGCTTTAAATCAGAACCACTGGCATGTTTTGCCATGACCATGAATTGGCCTACATTGGCTTCTGGATCAGCCCGGTTGGGTTTATTTTGTCGGCTCGTCTTTTTGCCCGCGGCGTCATAAACGGAAACAAAAGCGATGGGTTTTTCGCCGGCTTTAACCAATATCACTGGCGATTTTGATGAGCTAAACGTGACACCCTGCGTGGTTTCAAATTGATTGGTGATTTCCATCCCCGGTGTGGCAAGGGTTTCAAAATCAATGGTGCCGCCTACGTTGGCATCAGACGGATCAAGCGGATTTAATCCTGATTCTATTTCCTCAACATCGGCTATGCAATCGTTATCGTCGTCAATATCAAAGATATCCTTGAGGCCATCTTCATCTGTATCGGTGTCTTGCGCTCTTGTTTCCAAGGTGTAATCGACACCGCCAATCAGTTTGCCATCAACCCATCCTTGGGTACTGAATTGGTATTCACGGCTGCTACCTTCGCCGGGCATGGGTTTGAAAGCACTGACTTTCATGACGATGGGTTGAAATTCGGCCGCTTTCATCGGAATGCCGGTTAATTTCGCAGGTGTTGTTAACAGTTGGACTCTTGTGCCTTCGAGTGGTTTGATGTTTGTCCCTTTTCCACCTGCCTCTTGCCAACGGGAATACAATGGGCCTAA
>JAYQWI020000685.1:0-4072 GCA_035871815.2 Candidatus Parabeggiatoa communis | reverse complement strand
TATCAATCCAATAATCAGAAGAATTGGCCCTAGCGCAAGAGGAACAGAAAGTTCAAGAGGCTACATTTGAATCCGCGCAATTTGAGGCTAAGATTTTCAGAGAAAAAGGGATAGCCGAAGCTAATGTTTTGAAAGCCAAGTACGCCGCCCGAATTTCAGAAATGTACATTGCTGAAATTCAAAAAGAAATCGCCGCAATTATTTACACCAATTTAAAAGGTATTAATGTGACAATGCCGCGCAATATCGTTAATTTAGGCGAACAAGGCAACAAGCTACAAACTAATCTTGATGTCTTATCAAGCTTTGCCACTATAGGTGTTATGGAAGGGTTAGAAAAGAAGGCTTTAGATCAAGCGCCCCTCACAACAGACTAACCTTTGAGGCTTTTTTAATCTCACGCAAAGGCGCAAAGGCGCAAAGGGTATTATTCTTAGCTTAGCGTCTTAGCGTGAGATTACTTTTTAGATCGCTCCTCATTTCAAGTAAAGGATAAAAAATCAATGTCATCAAACCCCCCCACCCCTTTTTTTAAAGAATTTGCCGGCCTACTGATTATTGGATTGATATCGTTTTTGGCCTTAGCCATTTTTCTGTTTCGATCTTCTTTTTTCTTTACCGAATCCGGTTATCTCTATCATTATCAAAATTTTATCAATCAAAAAGTGGAGGTATACGAAGGCCCTGGGCTTTACTTGAAAATCCCCTTTTCGTTCACTGTGACACGATACGCACAAGATTGGACTGTCAATTTTGGCATCGCTTACAGTGGGCATCAAATACGCAAAAAGGGCCCCATTCAAGTCACCTTTGCGGATACCTATACGGCCAAAATCCCGGTCACTTTTCGCTATAAACTGCCCCGTCACCAAGAAAAAATGAAACGCATTCATCGAGAATTTAGAAGTTTTGATGAACTGATTGACTCCCTCTTGATCAAAACTTCCCGTGATATCGTTGTCATGACAGCAACCCAGTACACAGGTGAGGAGTTTTTTCTAGGCGGCTTCAATCAATTCAAAGCCTCATTAGAAGATCAACTTCGCAATGGTATCTATCAAACCGAACGCAGACAAATTGAAATCGAACAAATGACTTTAGCGCCAGTCGGTTTAGATCAAGAAGATTCAACGCAATTGCGTAAAGCCAAAACCTTAGTTTGGAAAACCATACCGCGATTAGGGCCTTCAGGCAAAAGATTACGCTTAGAAAACCAACTGAATGTTTACGGTATTGAACTCGTTTATGTCGCCTTAGGCGATCCCCTACCTGAAGAACAATTGGAACAACTCCTGGCTGACAAAAAACGTTTAGTTGCCGAACGTATTAAAGCCGTACAAGAGCAAGAAACCGCGAAAGAACAAGCCAAAACAGTACAATTGCGCGGCGAAGTAGAACGCACAAAATCGAGACAGGAAGCGTTAAAGGAAAAAGATTTGGCCATTATTGCGAAACAACGCGATGTTGAAGTTGCCGAAAAACAAAAGGATAAGGAAATCATTGATTATCAAAAAGCCAAACAATTGGCCGAAATTGACAAAACAAAAGACTTAGCCATTGCTAAAGCTGAACAAGAGATTGAGAAGGTTAATAAAGCAAAAGAATTAGTGATTGCTCAGGCCAATTTGGCTATCCAAAAAGCGAACTTTGAAGCGGCACAATTTGAAGCCAAAGCCATTCTAGAAATGGGAATAGCTGAAGCTAAGGTTTTAAAAGCCAAATACGCAGCCCGCATTCCCGACATTTACAGGGCTGAAATTCAAAAAGAGATCGCTCAAATCATTTACCCCAATATCAAAGATATGAAAATCACCATGCCACGCAATGTCGTCAATTTAGGAGAACAAGGCAACAAACTACAAACTAACCTGGATGTCTTATCAAGCTTTGCCACACTGGGTGTCATGGAAGGATTAGAGAAAAAAGTCCGAGTGCAGGATAATGGCAATTCCCAAAACACAATACAATAAAACGTAGGGCCAATCCTTTGTGGTGGGCGCATTCCAAAAAAAAAGATCATTATCAATCTTGGCCGTCGCAAAATAAATTTGGAACGAAAAAAGAAGCAAAATAAATTTGGAACGAAAAAAACAGCAAATTTTTAACGCAAAGCGGGCCGTCAAGATTTATCTTGATGACCCTTTTTTTAGAAATGCGCCCCTTGTGGTTGCCCTATCGTTCTCGCAAATCAATAACCATGTTTTCCAGAATCTACAAATACAATCACGAACTCAATTCTTATGATCTGATCAAATTCATAGCCATCATCGCAATGATAATCGATCACATCGGTTTTTATTTTATAGTCGATAATACAGAGTATTGGCGTGGCATAGGGCGACTAGCCGCCCCCCTGTTTTTCTTCATCGCCGGTTACATTTCAAAATATCATATCCGATTCAATATCTTATTCTACGGTTTGCTCATCACCCTTGTTCGTATTGATATAGGTTACCCTTTCCTGATAAATATTCTCATCGTCATTGCCTGTATCAAATGGCTATTGGATCGTTGGCAACCCAGCCAAGAAAATACGTTCACCTTAGTCATTATTTTTATCTTATTGTATTTTATCACTTTTTTGGCAAGAGATTGGATTGAATATGGACTATTTGGTTTTGCTTACGCTATATGTGGGCACTTAGTCGCCACAAAAACGAAACCCATTATCACGTCGATTTTTATAGCCGCAACCCTGTTTAATCAATTTTTTGAACGCCTTCTTTTCAACGACAATCTGCTTATGGTGCTCATCATCTCAAGCGTTGCCATTTTACTCTATCTCATCATGGCCTTATTTCGCTATCAAGTCTATACGGTTCACAACCCCATTATTAAAAATACCGTGCTAATCTTTTCCAGATACTCACTGGAAATCTATTTTTGGCATTTATTTCTTTTTACGCTTGTTTTTTTATTATTTTTTGAAATATGATAGAACATTGATGACGCTGATTCATTTTCAATCTGGTTGTCCATACATCAATAAAATTTGTTCACAACGCAATTAATTTTAATAGACTTGTCCCTTTATAAGCTAAGTCCTTGATTTTTAATCTATTGTATCTAGTCTTTTCAATGACTTACGTTTATTTAGGGGCAAATCTAATATAAATGTTTGCTTTCCTATCCAGTGTGACAACGTTTCTTGATTTGACAAAATACAATCTCAATAACTTCCCCCTTATTCTTACCAAAGAGGGGGGTATCGAAGTTATTCCTTTTAGAGTGCTGGATAAGACTCTAGTATAATAGAAAAATTCACTTTAATCAGGAGAATCTTATCAAAACCAGGATTCTCAACAAGAATCGTAGATTTGTAATAGAGAAGTCCATAAAAAAAGCCCCTCCGCTTTTGAGCGATGGGGCTTAATTGTTTGTTGTAATGTATGGTTATTTGGTAGCTTTCATGATAGCGAAACACATTCTATATTTAACATAAGCTACGAATGGTAGAAATTAGTCAATCGCATCGATACCAACTAATCCAAGCCCTTTTGCACCCACCGAACTCAATATTGCGGTATAAGCGCCTACCGGTAAATCTAATAGCAAACCAGCATCGGTTGGACTTTGTAATTTCATATGTTCAGGAATTTCACTGGCTCGCGAATCCGTTTGCCAATTATCATTACTCGCTACGGGTTCACCACTTGGATATTTTTGTAGTGTCAATTTGGGATTAACGCCCGTTTCTAAGGCAAGGCCTCTTATCATCACCTTTTGGCTGCCAGTGCCAGTGATGATGAAACCCGCAATCACATCGTTGGCACCCCCTTGAATAGAGGCGCGAGTGCTAATGTTAGTCAATTTCGTTGTGCTATTTGACTCAACTTCATCTACGCTAATCAATCCAAGTCCCTTCGCACCTCCAGAACTCAAAATCGCGGTGTATGCACCCACCGGTAAGTCCAAAAGTACACCCGCATCGATGGGATTAGGTAATACCAAGTGAGCGGGTATTTCACCAACACGCGGATCGGTTTGCCAATTATCATTACTTGCCAGCAATTCACCACTCGGATATTGATGCACGGTGAGTTTGGGATCAACACCGGCTTCTAAACTCAAA
>JAYQWI020000684.1:0-2460 GCA_035871815.2 Candidatus Parabeggiatoa communis | reverse complement strand
TGCTGTACTGAACTGGATAAAGCATCGTCTTTGATCTGATTATATTTCGGTGTTTCCTCTTCTGAAACCTCATCTTTTGAACTATCAAAGAGTTCAGCCACTACCCCTTTTTTTTTGACAGATTTCGTTGCAAGAACCGAGTTCCCAAGTAGTCTGATTTGAACATCTTCTCTATTGGTGTGTTCAGAACAAACTAATTCTTCAGTGGGACAAACCAGATAAGCACTATTATAAATAACGGGTTGAATTTTTCCCGCTTCTATTTTACTGAGTATCTCATTAAACTTAGTCACACGTTCACTTTTTGCGATAAATCCATAACGCAGTGCTTTGGCAAAATAATAGCGCATCAGCATGACTAAACGCGCTCGTTCTAAAGGGGAACCAATACTCTGGTTATCCTCCGAAACAAAGTATGTGTTTAGCAAAAGATCATGGGTACCCTCTAAGCGCGTTTTTAATTCATCAGGAATAATCGGCCCCAAAGCCTCAACGTGTTCCATTATCACGCTATCAATACAGGTAATGCGTATCTTGGCTTTGTCAAATTTAAGAAGCAAAAAGTCGCATAAATTTTTTGTGTCACCAAATAATTCAGGATGAATCCCCAATGGAATCAAAAAAGTATCTTGAAAAGGGTTGTTTTTAATGAGGTGGTGCAAGGTGATCCCCATAGCAAGGATTTTTTCTGCGTTATCCTCTTGAAAAAGTTGAAGAACATAACTACCAGACAACGATTTTAAGGCGCTTATTATATTTAATACAACTTCATCATCATAAGGTAAATTCAGTGCCGATAACTTATCTGAAATAATTTGAGTGAGTTCTTCTTGCCAGCAGGTGGTGACGAGCAAACGATCCCCTAAGCCTTCCGTAAAATCAGGAGAATAATCAATCACGTATTTTTGGCTTAATTCAGCCAAAAAAGGATCGTTAGGGCTATCAAAAAACTCGGCACCGAAAAATCGATCAATGGTGAGTACCCAATCCGATAATTGATGAAGACACTCTATAAAGCCACGTTTGTCAGGATCAATAATGCTGGTTAAACAGCAATGCTTATTTTCAGTTTCCTCGGCATCTAACAAAAAAGCCAGTGATTGCGAGAGTTGTTTGGAAAGCTTTAGTAATTCATCCGTAAATTTGCCATCAACGGGGTGACGTTCAAAACGCTCGGGCTTGGAGAAGGCAAGCCAATAACGCCATTTTAATTGTCCATATTCTGAGGTACTGTCAGAAAGCCAACGGTTGCTCAAGCCGTAAAAGGAAATGCTTTCTGGCATGGATTCAGACAACTGTTCTAAGGTAATTTTGGGTTTCGCGGCATCAAAATGAAATGACAGATGCTGCTCCCCATTGGAAAACTTGGGGCGTTCTTCATGTTCAGTTAATGACAAGGTCAAAGCAGGATACAGCGCCGAAGCGTTATCCGCAATGTCTTCTATGCTATAAAACTCATCTCGTAGCGTTTTTTCTAAACCTTCTATTTCAAGCGGTAAAGGACGGTGGGCGATGGCAGAAATTTCTAAGCGTTGAACTTTGGGATAATCCTCAGAATGCGTTTCAGTGCTATTCTGTGGTCTCAATAAATTTTTCATTGCTGTCGCAAATAAGTGAGCATTGCCCGGGTTGACAATCCCAATTTTTAAGCCTCTTTGTTTGCAATAGCGATGAACCCCTAAATATTTTTCAATATCGGCGCTAATTCGAGTCGGTTTGACATCGGTTGGCACAATTTCGTCTTGATAATCAAGAAAAGCGAGAAGATCAGCAGTCACACGGCTCCAATCAGGACATGAAGGCGGCAAAAGTAAGGCATTAGAAAATCCTATGTTCCGCGCAAAAACATACCAAGTTGCGGTTTCAGAAAAAGCGTCTGCTGGCACAATAAAAGGAATATTCGTTGGGGTAATTTCCTTTAAATGTTCTATCGTTATTGCCTCTTTGCGCTGTTTATTGGGTAACTCCAAAACTTGTTTCCGCCAATCATTCAGCAATGCTGAATAAGCGGCCATCCATAAAATTCGATGAGGATGAGTGGGTAATAGCAACAGTGCTTTTTGATTACCCGTTGTGTAGCGAATATCAAACTCTACAGAATCAATGGACAGAAAAAATTGCAGTACATTTTGCCTCTCATCGACGGGTTGTTCAGCATGGCTAATGGTTTCCAATAATTGTGTGTAGGCCTCCGCATACTGTTTGGCATGATTATACAAAGCGTTGTCGGATTCCCAATCCGCGTTTTCGACAATGCCTTGGCTATTATGTTGTTTTCCAATAGCTTTAAACAGTTTTTCGCGCTTATTTTTAAAAGTTTTCAAGGAGTTTGCCAACCATTCCGCTTCAAAAACAGGGGTTCTGCAAATGACTGCGTTTTCATCAAATTTATCAAAGTCAACCAGCGTATAGCTATATCGCCCAAAATCATCAGCACTATTCAGTACCTTTGATTCAAGC
>JAYQWI020000683.1:0-1889 GCA_035871815.2 Candidatus Parabeggiatoa communis | reverse complement strand
ATGAAGAAACCTTTGCTGAAATCGTCCAAAAACGTAACCTAACAACACATACCTATAACGATGACTTGGCTGATGAAATCTACAACAAGCTCGGTGTTTATGCGGCTTTATTTGAGTTGTTGTTGGTAAAATTACAAGTTTTAGAGACATAACAAGCAATGAATTGACGTACAGCACACGGTTCAAAGATTTATGTGTCCCTACTTACCTTTTGCGTCTTTTGCGTCTTTTGCGTTTATTTTTTTTGCTCCAGCGCGCAAAACTTTTGCGTGAAAACCTGTTTTTAGTAACACATACTTGATTTCAATATCTGACAACGGAGAAAACGATGAAAAAAGAACCCTTTATCGGAAGTGGCCTCATTAAAACAGTGAACAAGTCAGTGGCCTCCAAATGCTCTCAGAAACTGGATCGGCCACAGGCGAACAGCAGTGCATCCCTCGATCTGAGCAAGGATGGGGATTCCGAGCGCCAAGTCGCCGCTTGGTTTTTGGGGCCGCGGGCGGAAAACGTAGATATGTTCATGAAGTTGGTGGAAGAGGCGATCACCGATCACGCTTATTGGCGGCGCAAAATTCGTGGGAATTATTGAATTTGACCCTAGATGAGACGCTCTCACTGCCGGCACGCGTGATCGAACTGACAACCCTGCCCCAGGAAGAGGCCGCGCAGCAGTTGGAAGACAGCACGGCACCCTACCTGCTTCAGAACGCCGGTTTGCTGGGCATTTACAGCGACGAACTGCTGCCCCCAGTAGACGGCAAGCCGATACGGCCTCCAGTCTTTTTCGTCCCCGCCTCCAAACACTATTCTCTTCCTAAGGGCGCTGCGATCCTTGGCGTTGGTGCGAATAATCTGCGTGCCATACCGCTGGATCGCTATGGTCGTATGGATACCACCGTGTTGCAGCAAAAACTGGCGGAATGTCAGGCCAATCTTGAGCCAGTGATCGGTGTCACCGCAGTGTTCGGAACCACCGAAGAGGGTAACGTCGATCCTCTTGAGGATATTTTGAATATCCGCACGGCGTTGCACGCTGACGGGCTCGATTTCGCCGTTCATGCGGATGCCGCCTGGGGCGGCTATTTCGCCGCCATGCTCCTCGCCCCAAGTGAGTCGGAAACCAAAACCAGCACTGAAAACGGTCCCGTACCGGTTCTACCCATGAGTGACTATGTACATAAACAGTACGCACACTTGCTAGAAGCAGATACGATCACGGTTGATCCCCACAAGACAGGTTATCTTCCCTATCCAGCCGGTGCCCTTTGCTACCGTAATAAGCTGATGCGTAGCCTGGTCGCCTTTGAAGCCCCGTATACCAATCCAGACAGCAACGGGGATGAAGGCGGATCTAACAGCACGCACGACTACCCCGAAGAAGATTTGATCATGGGGCGGTACGGAATCGAGGGCTCCAAGCCCGGTGCAGCGGCAGCGGGAGTCTATTTAAGCCACGCGGTGATTCCGACTGATCAGAGCGGTTATGGCACCCTATTGGGGAGAACGCTGTTCAACTGCAAGATGTTCCATCTCGCATTGCTCGGCTTGAATTGGATGTACAAGGATTTTTACGTCGTGCCCGTACCTCATACCGGAAACCACTCGCTGAGTGACGAAGAACTGCAGGCTGCCCTCAAAGCATTACACGGAAAGGGTTACAACGAATTAATCCGCGATCCTAAGGCAATGGCACTCTTGAAAGAGAATGGTGCCGATCTCAATATCATCTGCTTTGCCTTCAAGTTCAGAGACAAGGAAGGCAACTGGAACACCAGCCTCGATAAAGCGAACGACTTTAATAAGGCGATCTACGACCGATGTGGTGTCAAGCTGCACGACAATATTCACGATTACAGCTTCGTCACCAGCACCACCGCTTTTTCGTT
>JAYQWI020000682.1:0-2890 GCA_035871815.2 Candidatus Parabeggiatoa communis | reverse complement strand
ATTATTCCACCACATGTATTCTGTGCCTTTTCGGTCTGTCCATATATTTTTGCAGGCAATGCTACAAGTATGGCAGCCAATACACTTATCAAGGTGGAACATCATTGATATTTGTGCTCTTACATCCATTATTTGCTCCTATATACGTTTAGGGGAAAAGGGAAAAATTTTCCCATATTCCACCTTTTCAGGTCAATTTTTTTTCGCGCAAAAACGTTTGCCTGAAAGCCTATTCACATTCAACCTCTAAAGGGTTGATACATTTATTATTGATTGCTTTTCCAGGTTCATGGGGCTATTCATATTCGATAAGCTATCAATAAAATCCGTTCTAATCAAGATTTATTCCACAGGCGTAATATCGTGTTGGAAAGCCAGCGTAAAACGGTAAACATTGGGCAGGTTTTCCCGTACTAAATCGGCGCTTAAAACTTTTTGACCGACTTGAACGACGGGAATAAATAATTTTCCGCTCATTTCATTAAAATGCGCCGTACAAGGGCTACCACTTGCCTTGACGGGTTCAGCAGAGTGTAATTTAAAGCTGACTTGTGGCTCCGAGTCAAGCAATTCCATATCGGTAGCATAAGTGCCCAAACTTATGGCATCCACTTCAGGTAGGTGCAGCGTATTGCTGGAAAAACGGCCTTTTTGGCTGTCATCACAAAACTTGGGATGAGAATACACGACTTTGCCGCCAAGTAAAGTCAGCAATACCGTGGTTTCATCAATCTTGTCTACGGATGTCTTAAAAATATCTTGATCAAGTACAATTAAGTCGGCAACCTTACCTTTCTCAATTGAACCGGTCAATTGCTCTTGACGCATCAGAAATGCGGCATTGAGGGTATAGGCCTGAATAGCGGCATCCAGATTGGGCAGCTTACCAAGTTTAACGGCTCTCTCTATGCCTAGAAAAGGTGACATCTGACTGACATCCCAATCACTGCTCAGGGTAATTGTCGCGCCGCTGTCATAGAGACTTTTCACTGGAAACAGTTCAAGGGCACGTTCGCCAATCGCTTCATAATTTTCGGCTTCGGCCAGTGCCGGTTCTGTAAATTCTCCGGCTAATTGAAAATCAGCAATCACACCCAGTTTAGCAAATCTAGGTCGATCAGCAGGATCAATCATCTCAAGATGAGTCAAACGATGACGACGATCTGATAGCCCGTTAAGCTTTTGAGCAGTTTCAATGGCATTCAGGGCTTCTCTGACGGCGCGATCCCCAATGGTGTGAATGTGCATATCAAAACCGGCTTTTTCAAGTACTGTGACATACTGAGTGAGCCGTTTTTCGTCAAAGTAATTGAGGCCTTTATTATCAGGGATAATGCCAAGGCGGTCGTCGCTATAAGGTTGAAGTAAAGCTGCTGTGCCATTACCGAGAATCCCGTCACTGTAAACTTTCACTTGGGAAACCCGCAATAATGATTCAGGATTGTTGTCGTATAGGGCAGTCAACTGTTTAATTTGTTCTGCATCATCATAATGCGGATAGGCCCATAAACCCAGCACGGTTCTAGCGGTCAAATCACCGTTTTTTTCGGCTTGCTTCCAAACATCAAGGTGTCCACGTTTTTTCCAATAGGTTCTCGCATCAGCAATTGAAGTGATGCCATTTTGGGCTAAGGTTTTGAGACTCCACAGTAATCCCTCATAAGTGAGTGCCTTCAGTGTTTCAGAGGAGGCGAAGGCTATATCCAAAACCATATTGCCGGCATTCTCAAAAAGAATCCCTGTGAATTGCCCTGTTTCATCTCGATAAATGAGGCCCCCAGGCACGTTATGGGTATGGATATCAAAACCATATTCTGCTTTAAATTTTGCCCAAGCTACGGAGTTTATCCACAAAGAATGCGATGTTTCTTCCATCATTGCGACGGGTCTATCGGAAATCGCTTGATCCAGAATATCAATGGGAAGTTGTCCTTGGTCAAGCCAATCAAACAGTGTAGCAATAGCATGGCCGCCACCCAGTATCCAGTCTGTTCCAACCTGATAGGGGGCACATTGTAGGATAGCATCAATGAAGTCATTAGGTTGAGTCAGACCCGTGAGATCACAGGTTGTCCCGACTTCGGAACCCGCTTCAAGGGGATGGAGGTGACTATCATGAAACCCTGGCAAAACCATGCGCTTCTCTAGTTCAATAATGCGCGTTTTTTTTCCTTGGTATTGTGCAACCTCACTGTTTGAACCCACAAAGATAATCTTACTCGCCTTGACAGCCAGCGATTCTGCCCAGGGTTGCGCTTTATTTACGGTGTAAATTAGCCCATCGTGAAGAATCAGATCGGCTACTGTTTTTGTAGAGGCCGTTGTAGGGCTAACAAATAAATTAACCAATACAACACCCATTAACCAGAATGGCGTATAGCGTCGTTTTTGGGCTGGCATTATAAAACCTCCGAATAAAAGAGGCTAGGCTAATTTAAAAAAGAAGGCGAACACAAAGGTTCGCCCCTACATGATTTTGTATCAATATTTCGTATCAGTCGTTGTAGGGGCTGATCGATGTATCTGCCCTCCCACTGCCAAATGCTTTCCAAAGAGGGCCTTCCTACTGGCTCGCCCCTACAAATAAAGAAATTTTATAGACAATCTATACCATAATTCACGATTTAAGGGCAATCACAATGGATTGCCCCTACGAACAGTCATCTCATGTAGAGGCCCAGGTGGGCAAAGATTGTTGCCCACCGAACGCCCACAATTCACATATTAAAACTCAGGTTCACCTTGTAGCTTGCGAACCATGACATGGGTATCACGATTAACGCCGGTGGGGCCCCAATAGTTCATGTGGAAGGTAAATTGTCCATAACCGCCCATCATCAGTACAGGTTTGAGGCGAGTCCGAGTCAAGCTGTTATGTCCACCAGCCCGT
>JAYQWI020000681.1:0-8991 GCA_035871815.2 Candidatus Parabeggiatoa communis | reverse complement strand
TTAGGGCCCGCTTTTATTCACCGTGTCTATCGGAAAGCCGTCATGATTGAATTACAATATCAAGACATCGGTTTTGAATCTCAAAAAAATCCAGATTGACTATAATAATTATCATGTTGGCGAACAAGAAGCGCAAATGATTAAAGTTGAAAATAAAATCTTATTGAGCGTTTTTGCCAGTCAAGCCATTAATAAATTGATGGTAAGAGTGATGAAAGCCCGGATGAAACAATTGGGAATATCGGTTGGATTATTAGCAAACTTTCAGGGAGAAAAATGGGTCGTGGAGAGAATGTAGTTAATACAACGTCTCGTAAGTACTTTGGCTCCGGGGATTGACCGGATTGGGGTGGTGGCGTATCTCCATTTCGAGGGGCTTTGCCTCAATCCGTTCAGGCGCGAACGAATCAAATATATCTTTCCAAAAATGCACATCCTCAATACCTTCCACATAGCAGGTAATTTGATCCAATAGGATAGATTCACCATCCAAAGGATAGTTTTCAATATCAATGTCAGTCATGGTATTCCTATCGGGTTGTAATATCTACCATTTTAGTTTATTAGAGACGCACCCAGTGCGTCTCTACTTCGCGTCTCAATGCCTCGCGTCGTAACTACCTTCCCAAAAAATTTTCAGCCGCAAAGGCGCAATCCCTTCTGATTGCCCTTTGCGGTAAAATACCGGTTTATTAGAGACGCACGCTGTGAAATGGATTTAAACGGGGTGAGCTACGATCCAATCCTTTCTTATATACAATCCCTGTCGTTTATCCTTTAGAATCTGAATCGAGTCGTTCAAACAATTCTGCAATCACAGCGAGTTGTCGTTGATGATCGCCTACTTTTTTTAAAGTTTGATGGAGATTTTTAACCGCTTCATTAATTTTCTTCTGCTGTTTGGCTTCTATGTAAGCCAGGTGTTCGATTTCTTTTCCTTTACGTACTGTGCGAATCAGTACCGTTTTTACGCCTTTTTTCTGAGAGTGTTCGGTTGATTGACTATGCAGTTTCGCTAAATCTATTAGGCGTTGGCTGAATTCATAGAGGCGGTTTTCGGCTTCTTGGCGGTGTTCTTTATGCCATTTCATGGGCGGTATTCGCCCTAAAAAGGTGGCGATGGATTCTAACCACGCTTCTTCTGTGTCTTGGTTGTTTTGTAGGCGGTGAATAAAGGGTATTAAGCCTTCTTTGTCTGGGGTGTAGTATTCTAAACCGCTAAAACGGGCTTTGATTTGAATACGCAGAGTGGCTAAATCTAACCCAGATTCTAATTGCAGGGCTTGAGGAAGTTGCTTGCTAAACTTTTCCAGCATTTGGGGATAGGCGTTTTTAAGTTCCCGTAGGCTCTGAATCAGTTTTTTAAAAAAGCGTTCGGTTGTTTTGTTATCGCTATCGGTTACTTTGATGGCTTGATAACCGCAGGCTATGGGGAGTTGTTCAAAAAGCAGTTGTGCTGGACTTTGGGCTTGTCTCAAGGCTTGACGTACTGCTAGGGTTTGAGCATTTAGGGTTTGGGTGTGTTGCGTGTAAATGGGGAGATCAGCCATAAATTTGGCTAATGGACGCACAATGTCCAGTAAAGTGGCTGATTTTGATGATGTTTTTTTATCTATGAGGGTTTGCAAATATTTTTCAAAGACGGCAAAACGCATTCCAGTGAGTTGGAAGCGTTCAATGGTAAATTTTTCTGGGCGCTTGGCGAGGAGCTCTAAATGTTCAAATGTGAGGTTTGGACAAAAGACGTTCTCTTCATATAAGGCGATTTCTTGTTGATAAGCCAAATAGTAGGCCGTAAAAATGATGGGGAGTACACCGAGTTTGACGCCATAAGGGGGCCTTTGTAGGCGTGAGTAGAGTTCATTGATTGTCCGCTGTTTGCCTTCATTTTCAGTAAAAAATTTCTCCATCGCTTGCCAAACGGGTTTAAAGTGGTATGGATCCGTTTTCGAGGGCGCTACAAATTGCCATTGTTGATTGACGGGCTGGTGTAAGCCTGTCGCTCGTAATAAAGCGCGATACATGCTTTTTTCAGCCGGAAATTTTTCTATGCCTAAATCTTCTAGGGCGGATTGATTGAGCATCCCATTTAAGAGCCTATTACGTCCAGTATTGGCACTGCTAGACGGTTTTTCACGATTGATCAATTCATTTTTGATAATCGGGGTTTTGGGGTAAATTTGGCTTATTATTCCAGAGAGTTCTACTTGTAAATGACGTTTATTGACTATTGATAGCGGCTGGTTTTGCCAGTACCATTGATGTAAGTGGGGCGTTTCTATAAAACTTTTTAACCTCTGTTGTTCATGCAACTCTGCGGCTTGTAACCCGTCTTTATATTCCCGTTGTGCTACGGGATCCTCATTTAATATTTGATAATGCTGTTGCACTTTGAGCAAAGCAATGACTTCAATCACGGCATCGCGCAAAAGTTCAATATTTTCAGTGAAAACAATAATATCCAGCTTGCTGGTTTTCGGTTTGATCTGTTCTTCAAATACGGTTTTATCTTCCTGACTCTCAGCCAGATAAAATAAAATACGGGGCGTTTTACCATCTGATTTTAAAAGCGAGAGGGAAGTGGCATCTATAAAATAAGGCATAAAATAGCGTAAGGTGCCGGTTTCAATTGTGACTCGACGGGCGACAATCGGAGGTAAAGGTTGCCGTTCATTTAACATCAGGGCGAGTTCAAGATGAGCGAGTTGGTTTATTTCTTCTCGCAGGGCAGCATTTAAGTCAAAGTCGGTACCTTGCCAAACGCGATATTCATGATTGAATTTTCTATAATGAATACAAGACTTTTTTTGTAGGGCCGTTAATGCTTGTTCTGCCTCGTTTGGATCAGCCTGACATAACATTACAATGGCTTTGGAAGGTTTAAAGCCGCCTTGACTGCCAATAATATTCAATAAGCCAATCGTTTTGAGCAATTGTACTTGAGCCTCTGGCGCGTCATCGCCTAAGCGTTCAATTGCGGTAATGACTTCCATCCAACGATGATGGGTAAAAATATCAGCTATCGCTGCGGATTGATTGAGTAAAAAATATTCGTAAATTTCCCAAGGTTGGATCCAGGCATTGTCAGACAATTTTGCGAGACTGTCTTGGAAACCGTATCGTTCTTGGCTACCTAAGTAGCTAAATAAGGTGCGTTCATTTTGGGCGACTTTTTGGCAAAGGCGTGGTAACAATAACAAGGAAATGGGGTGCAATGGATAGCAACCCATAAATAATTCTGTCGCGGTTGTTTCATCTAAAGCGGGTAAGGCTTGCGATTTGGCTAACACTTTGGCGGCGTTGCGAGCGATTTTTTTAATCTGCGGATAATCGTTGTATTTAAAATTATGGCTAAAAGCGGCTTTAACAACACGCAAGACTTGCTCACTGGATTCTAAAAAGGCGATACTTTCAAAACGGCCTTGAATTTTTAACCATTCATCGGTCAGTTTTTTACCTAATCCCCGTGCATATTGTTCAAAAGATTGGTGCAAGAGTACCAGCAGATGCAAAGGGGCTGTATGCCGTTTATGGCTTTGTTCGGCCAACAGTTGTAGCCAATGAATATCATTCACCTCTGGATGACGCGCTTGATATTCTAAAAATTTCCCTAATTCATCAATCACAATCAGCACACCACATCCTTGCGCTTTTGCCACGGCATTTTGCAATTCAAGCAACAGTGGCGATGATTGATTCATCGTAAAATCTTTCGTTTCGCAGGCTGATTTGAGTTTTTTGATAATGGGGGGCTGCTTACGCTTACCTTGCCAAAATGTTTGTGCGCCTTGATAAATCGCCTGTAACAAACATTGCCCCAGTGGTGCTGGGCTACCTGTGAGTAAAATACGACAATAACCCATACTGTTGGCAAGTTTTTTTTGATAATGCTTGGCTAAATCAACATCCGATTTTTTTAATATCGCGAGCGCCTTTTTATGAATCGGCGCGTTAGGCTGGCTCAATAAATGATAGAAAAATAGAGAAAACAAAGATTTACCCGAACCATAAGGGCCCGTGAGGGCCAAAGCCCTTGGTATGTCTTCAGCCTCAAAAGTGGAAGCAATGTGACGTAGTGTGTGTAATGTTTGGGTGGTTGGAATATAAGTCGCAACGGTTTGTTCACTGTTCGCATCGCGCTGTAGATTGATTGAGCGAGTATAATATTGATTAATCTTGATTTTTTGGATTAGAGGATTCATGGCACACAATAGAAGTGGAAGATGAAAAAAGCTCTTGTCAAATTGGGCAACCACAAGGGATTGCCCCTACGGCTAGGCTGTTGATAAAAAGGTGATTGAAACGAATTGAGTGTCTCGTAGTGTGGGATCGCTGTCGATAGTGAATCGCCATATTGTCCCAAAATCCTACCGCCCGCTTGCCCACCATCTAAAAATAGGCAACACCTTTAAAGCTTCAATCTTATGAAAATCAACAGCCTACCCTACGGCCGGAAATGTAGGGGCAATCCCTTGTGGTTGCCCTTGTGTAGCTTATCTTGAAAACGGAAAAAAAGTCATAGGCGCAGCCATCTTATCGACATTGTATCCCATCATGCCAAGATGCCTGTTTAAACCATCAAATTGGTGACTCATTCTCGCCATATCAATGCTTATCATGTTGACATTGTCATTAAGTGAACCAATATTGGTGTTGATATAATTGATATTACTGTTGATTTTAAGCATATTGTTGCTGATTTTGCCAACCGAGAGGTTCATCATTGGCATCACTTCAACATGTGTATTGAGCTGATCGACCGATAGCTTGACATCGTTGACCGCCCATTTTACCTGATGCATATTGTCGGCGATCCCTACAAGATTCTGATTAACTTGCTGTATGTAAGTGGCAATCTCGTCTAAGCGTTCAGCAATTTGATGGGTATCTTTGGTTAAGTAGTGAATCAGAAAAACGATACTCGCAGTCAAGAGTGTCATGCCAACCATACTCATTCGGACAATTTGAGTCGTTCGCCTGCCTATTCTAATGCTTAATTCCTCCCGACGTTTCATCGCGGCATTAAATTCAATCATGGCATGTTCAATAATTTCAGCCGGTTCCCGCGCATTTTCGTTTTTTTCCATCTCAAATTTCCTAATGACTCTTTTTTTAAAGTTAAAAAGAATTGATATACTGAAAATGGTGGGCAACCACGTTGCCCCCCCACTACAATTAACCCATTTTAAAACCATCAGGGCAGTCTGGACGAGATACGGTTTGACATTGAACATCCGTGACGTGCGCCAAAGGGGGCCCTTGATATAACCAAACACACAATTTATCGACTGCTGTGATTTCGCCACAAGCGAGCACTTTTACGCGCCCATCGGGCAAATTGATGGCCTCGCCTGAGAGGCCTAAACGTTGTGCCTGTTGATAAGTATAATAACGAAAAGAGACACCTTGAACACGCCCACTGACAAAACATTGTTTACAGATTGTTTTATTCATTTGATTTACTTTGATTAATGTTTTAATTGCAAACTAAAGTTTGCACTCCACATAGAATCTTAGACTTTATAAATATTTTATCAACATATATCATATAATATTCTATACTCAATAAGGTACGAAGTACTTCAACGCTTTAATAATAATCAATAGATCGAAAAACTAAAACGCTGTCAAGATTTTGAGGTGATTTGGCAAATTAGAACATTAAAATTGCCTCATTTTATGAACTCCTGAACTACTGCACTCCTTTTTAAGATTAAAAAGATTAAAAAATATGTTCAATCACTATTTTACGAATTTATCCCGATATACTGAGCTGATTTTGTACAAAACCTACGCCGATTTAAAGGCGGAAACAGAACGGACTTATTTAGGTTTTTTGTGGTGGATTTTTGAGCCTATCATGTATATGTCTGTTTTTTATATCTTTTTTGACGTATTACTCCGAATAAAAACGGAGAATTATGTGCCCTTTTTATTGGTAGGGCTCTCCGTTTGGCAATGGTTTAAATCTTGTTTATCACATGGCGCTGAAACTATTTTAGGCGCACATCATTTGATGCAGCAAGTCCATTTACCGAAAGCCATCTTCCCTGTCATTTTAATTCTCACTGACAGTATGAAATTTGTTTTTATATTCATCCTGTTACTCGTTTTTTTATGGCTTTATGGCTACGGTGTCGGATTACCGTATTTAGCATTACCGGCCGTATTACTGGTGCAGTTTTTATTCACTGCGGCCTTGACTTTCTTATTGGCAGCCATTGTACCTTTTTTGCCAGATTTACGCTTTGTCGTTGAAAATTTACTGATGGCCGTCTTTTTTATGTCAGGCATCTTTATGTCCGCTGATGCTATTCCAGAAGCTTATCGAAGCTATTATTATTTAAATCCTATAGTGAGTATCATTGAAAGTTATCGCGATATTCTGATGTATAATACGTGGCCGAGTGGGTTAGCCTTATTGATTATTGGCACCTTGTCACTGGTTGGAATATGGCTGGCTGTTCGATTAATTGCTCGTTTTGAATACGTCTATCCTAAGGTGATGCAATAATGTCAGAACAAAAGTCGCCCGTATTTTCTCTGCGTCATGTTGGTATTTTTTATAAACGTAACCGGGGGGTTTTTGGAGAACCTTTTTGGGCAATCAAAGATGTTTCGTTTGATTTGTATCAAGGTGAAACCTTAGGCATTATTGGGCGTAATGGGGTTGGTAAAAGCACTTTGCTACGTCTGATGGCGGGTATTATCAAGCCTTCTATCGGGGAGTTTGTGAATCATGGCTATCAAGCGTCGCTGTTAGCTTTGCATTTAGGTTTTATCCATTATTTAACGGGCCGTGAAAATGCGCTGTTAAGTGGCATGTTCATGGGGCTTAGAAAAAAGGAAGTCCACGCTAAAATGGAAGCCATAATAGAATTTGCCGAATTGGGTGATTTCATTGATCAGCCTTTAGCGACTTATTCTTCAGGCATGGTAGCCCGCTTAGCTTTTTCGGTGGCTTTTCAAGCCGATCCCGATATCTTGTTGATTGATGAAGTTTTGGGTGTAGGCGATGCCGAATTTAGCCAAAAATCGGCAACGGCGATGCAGGAGAAAATTAGATCAAATAAAACGATTGTCTTGGTTTCGCATAACGCGGCTGTGATTCAACAACTCTGTAATCGTGTTGTGTGGATAGAAGATGGTGTCAGCAAGTCTGAAGGCGAGACAGCGACTGTCTTGACAGAGTATCAGCAATTTTTGCATTTGATTTGAAGGATAGGCTGATTCTGCTTTTTATCATGATTAACGCTGATAAAATGTAGGATGGGTAAGCGGGCGACAATGAAATAAAAAACAACACCAAAAACGAATCGCTCGCTTGCCCACAGTAGGCGGGATTGAAAAGATAATCTGGAGGTAATCTGGAGGGAAAAGTGACGCGACAAGCGGCCCAAGTGACAAAGGCTCACACGCTGTCAAAGCACTTAAAATATGGATATCACTTACGACGAGCATAACAACCCCTTGCATTCCAAGCGTTTAGTCAGCGCATCCATCTCATCAACAGATTGGCTACAGTCAATTTCAATAGGGATTCCACGTTGAGACAAGATATCTTGAATATCCCAACGTGTCACACCCGCTAACTTGGGCGCTCGCCCAAGACTACACCGATCAGCTAGATACAGTTCAATCGCTTCATCCAAAGTCGTGTTATCGGGTAACGATGTTCATCTCAGTTATTTGAAAAAAGATGAAGCACAGCAACTTATTGAAAAAACCAAACGACTCCACTACACCACTGATGCAATTGAAATAATTTTGACGCGGACTCGACTTATTAATCTTCTAACAGACAAAACTCAACTATAAGGAATTGAATCAATATGCCCGCTAAAGATATGTACCATAACATCGTCAAAAATGCTTTAATCAAGGCTGGGTGGAAAATTACTGATGATCCTTTAGTCCTTCAATTTGGTGAGACTCATTTGTATGCTGATTTAGGTGCAGAACAAATGATTGCTGCCCAAAAAAACAACAAAACGATTTGTGTTGAAATTAAAAGTTTTCTTCAAGAATCTTTCATGTCTGAATTTCATACCGCAGTGGGACAATTCATCCATTATCGCTTAATCTTGAAAGAAAAATACCCTAAACGTATTGTGTATTTGGCGGTTCCGTCTGAGGTGCAACGTCTAGCACTTAATTTCTTAGTTACCTCTAACTATTCTTACTTAATTTGAGTAAGAAATTGGGGAATTGAAAAATATTTGCTTGATATTTCTTTTCAATCTATATAATGTTTAAAATTTAAAACTCTTAGTTAGCCATCAAATTGAAAAACCTAAACATGAAAAAAGCTAAAAAAGTCACTAGAATTGCGTATAGCGATGACCTCAATCAAGCTAAATATGAGGCGTTGAATGAAATTGCTGAATGTTGTGGTTCTGTTCGTACAGAAGTTTGGCGAAGTTATGGGGCAAAAAACGGGCTTGCTGCTAAGTTCCGTCCAGTACGTGATGGGTGGATTGCTGATGGATTTATAAAAAACTTACCGCAAAGAATATGGCGAGCCACGTTATCTGATACTTTAGATGATGTCAAAGCCAATCGAGAAGCCGCTAAAGAGAAAGTTATACGCCATATTTTTAGAAATATTGATGACAAGGATAAGCGTAAAAAGTTATTTCAAAAGCTAAAAAATGATTCCGTTTGGACGAATAATTCCTATTTGCGCCGATTAATGCGTCAATATTGGAAACATGGCAAAAATCACACTTTTAATCAAATCGTTTTAGAACCTGGTAGCTATAAGTGTTTCTCACATAAGGGTAAAAATTACATTGAAGTCATTAGTTTAATTCGAGGTAAACGTATTGCTATTCCTATAAGAAGCAATTATTCCATAACCGGACAAATTAGGTTAATTCTACGTGATGGCCAAGTTGAAATTCATAACACAATGGATAATACTGACGACCGTGCTTGTGGTTTAGCTGGAATAAAACTTGGCATAGACAAAGGTTATACAGAAGCTTTTGC
>JAYQWI020000680.1:0-7860 GCA_035871815.2 Candidatus Parabeggiatoa communis | reverse complement strand
AATTGTAGGGCTCCCTACGTGTTTTTGTTGCCCACCAAATTGATATAAAAAGTTTAAGTTATGCCCATGTGCAGTATTATTCCTTGCTACCTTCATCTAAACTACCATCAGAAGTACTACTGTCAGAACCATATCCTCCTGCAAACACTAGCATAGGTTGTGACGACAGTAGAGTTATTAGCAAAAAGATAGTTATTTGTGCAAATAAAGTAGATTTTGATAACCGGTGATTTTTAGTTAGTTTGTACATTCTAACCTCCAATTAGTGCAATAACAATATACTTAAATGTAATAATATAAACGTAAATGCTATTACACAATGGTTCGGACACTTTTTGAGGCCATAAATCTAAGTCGCTTAACTGCTTTATTTTTGATAGGGGTACACAATGCAACTTAGCTAAAAAGCTAACTTTAATTTAATTCACCTCAATAAAATGAAGCACTTATAATGCCTTGCTTTCAGGCACAAAAAATTGTCCGAAGTATTGATTACAAATACCCTCAATTTTTGCCTGAGCAACTGTCTGGGATGCCATCAGTTTTCAACTGTTCAGGCATTGAATAAATAGTTATCGCCTCATTTGTCGCTATGAGCATCCAGCAGGATTGTATCCCTCACGCAAGCACCCAATTGATTTATAAATGTTATTGATATTTTGGGTGGCCGATAGGCCCTCAATCACCAATACCAGCCTGTCGTTTTTTTTAGATATCAGTGATATCGAAGTTTAAGTCATTTTCCAAACGCAATCAAATCAAAGGAACAGACATTGTCTGTTCCAATAGTGATTGCAAAGTCACACATTTTGCTTTGGATCGCAAAATATTAAACAGGCGATATTTTAACCCAAAACCCAAAATAATGCCGCCTTTTTTGAACTTATCCTTTCTTATAAACAATCCTTGTAGTTATATATCTTCTCAACTCATGCAAAACTTGAGCAAAATGATTAAAACCCGCATAAATCATTCTAAGCCTCTACCGAACAGTTTGGCTAACCACATCATATATCATCCGTAAATCAAATTCTTAACCCCCCTATTTTCGGTAATGGGTAATCCCCTGATAACCAAGGATGGCCATGGGGCTATTATCATTCCCAAACGCCTCAAAATCATCGTTCAATCATCACATCCCTCACCTTGCACTGAAATCATCTCAAACCCAAAAGTATAGTTTATATTTCATAGACTTAGAACCGTATTTGTATTAAGCCTTTGTATTCAAATTAAAAATCACTATATTATAAACAAACCCCTTACCCCTTATCAGTTTCTCCAAAAGGGCACGACATCTCAACAACGATAGCATCGAGCCAAGATCGGAACCCCGTTTAAGGGAGTCAACGGATTCGTTGTCAGGTGTTTTCATGGGATCGTCGCGTAGGCAATCTTAAACCGCCAAAGGTCTTAAAAACCCTCGCGGTTTTTTTTTGCCTCGTCAGAATTTAAACTAAATAGCGTGAAGCGATAAATCGCCTTATTAAGGTAGGAAAAATCCAGACTCTCAAAACTTCTCATAATGACTGATTCCACAGATACTTTTGATTCTAAACGGTTTTTGGCGAATTTGACCAATAAGCCCGGAGTGTATTGCATGTTCGATGCCTCCGAGACCGTGTTGTATGTCGGTAAGGCGCGTCACTTGAAAAAACGGGTGGGGAGTTATTTTAATCACTCCGCCAATATGTCGCCGAAAACGCAAGCCTTAGTCGCACAGATTGCTGATATTGAAGTCACGGTTACGCAGACTGAAACTGAGGCCTTGATTCTTGAAAATACATTAATTAAAAGGCATCAGCCTCGCTATAATATATTATTACGTGATGATAAAAGTTACCCCTATATTTTTTTATCAAATGCCCCCTACCCCCGTTTAAAGCTGCATCGTGGCCTTAGAAAGGTTAAAGGGCGTTATTTTGGGCCTTATCCGCATGTTCGGGCCGTGCATGAAACGCTCACCCTGCTACAAAAATTATTTAGGATTCGTCAATGTGATGAGCCTTATTTCCGCCATCGATCGCGCCCTTGTTTACAGTATCAAATTAAACGCTGCACCGCACCTTGTGTGGGTTTGATTGATGCCGCGAGTTATCAGGAGGATGTGCAACATGCGGTGTTGTTTTTGGAGGGTAAAAGTCAAGCCGTGATGGCCACTTTAATCGAAAAAATGGAGGAGGCAGCGCAAACGTTGGCATTTGAAACCGCGGCTAAATATCGTGATCAAATCCGCGCCTTAAGAAAAATTCAGACGCCTCAATATGTCAGTCTCCAAGGGGGTGATATTGATATTATTGCCGCCGTCATTGTCGGCGATATTGGATGTGTGCAAATAATGAACGTCCGTGATGGGCGGCAAGTGGGTAGTCGTGCTTTCCAAATCCCCTCAGGCCCTAAAATCCCACAGGGCTTTGAAATCCCTGGCTCAGAGCTAGAAACAGTACTCGCCGCCTTTTTACCGCAATATTATTTGGCCGCTAATCGCGATATACCCGACGAAATTGTGCTTCAATGTGATATTGAAGAAATGCCCCTACTCACTGAAGTCATCAGTCAACAGCGGGGGCGACAAGTGCTGATACATTCAAAAGTGCGAAGTACACGGGCGCACTGGCTGAAAATGGCATTGGAAAATGCGCGTCTCAGTCTGGTACAACGCCAACCTTATCAATATACTGAGCGTTTAGCGGCTTTAAGTATCGTACTCACCCTTGAAACGCTGCCCAGCCGTATGGAATGTTTTGATGTGAGCCATACTCAAGGGGAAGCGACGGTGGCCGCCTGTGTCGTATTTGATCTTGATGGGCCGCATCGTGCTGATTATCGGCGATTTAATATTGATAATATCACAGGCGGCGATGATTATGCCGCGATGCGAGAGGCCTTGACGCGGCGATATAGCCGCTTAAAAAAAGAGGCAGCGCCTTTACCTGAACTATTGTTTATCGATGGTGGCATTGGACAATTTAAAGTGGCACAAGCCGTACTGAATAAACTCCAATTAACGGATATACGCATCATCGGTGTAGCCAAAGGCCCAGGCCGTCAAGCGGGTTTGGAAAGCTTGATTTTATTTGAAGATGAACCCCCATTGAGATTGCCTAAAGATTCACCAGCGTTGCTCCTCATCCTACAAATACGTGATGAAGCGCACCGTTTTGCTATCACAGCCCATCGAGGGCGACATGCTAAAATACAGCGCACTTCTGTTTTGGAAGAAATTAAAGGTATTGGCCTTAAACGTCGCCAATATTTACTGAATTATTTTGGGGGTTTGCAAGGCATTTCAGAGGCCAGCGTAGAAGATTTAGTGGCCATGCCAGGTATTGAGAAGTTATTAGCCCAAAAAATTTATGATTTTTTTCATCAGGAAGAATAAATAAATCAAAATGAGGCTACCGCTTCGGTGCCAAATTAGCGAAGGGAAGTAAACTTAAAAACAGGGCGCATTCTCCAAAAAAAAGGTCAATAGCCGCAAAATAAATTTGAAACGAAAATTGATCGGTCAATAGCCGCAAAATAAATTTGAAACGAAAATTGATAGCTCAATAGCCGCAAAATAAATTTGAAACGAAAATTGATATGACTTTTTTTAGAAATGCGCCCTAAAGACATTGATTGGTGGGCAACCGCCCACCCGACATAACGACGGATAACTGAAACATGAATACACCTAATCTATTGACATTATTGAGAATTATGTTGATTCCCGTGCTGGTCGGGGTATTTTATTTGCCTTGGAAGTGGACAAATGAGTTAAGCACTTTAATTTTTGGCTTAGCGGCTATCACGGATTGGTTTGATGGCTATTTGGCAAGACGTTGGAATCAAACTTCGGCCTTTGGTGCTTTTTTAGATCCCGTCGCGGATAAATTGATTGTGGCCGTCGCCTTAGTTTTATTGGTACAAGCCCATCCTAGCCCGTGGATGGCGATACCGGCTGCGGTGATTATTGGTCGTGAAATCACGATTTCGGCTTTACGTGAATGGATGGCCGAGCTTGGACAACGTGCTAGGGTAGGCGTGTCAATGGTGGGTAAGGTTAAAACAACGGCTCAAATGACCGCTTTATTAATGTTACTTTATCAGGCTCCGTTATTGGGTTTACCGATCTACGAAATCGGTTTTGTCTTGTTATATGTGGCCGCTATTTTAACGTTATGGTCGATGATGGTTTATTTGCGAGCGGCTTTGCCGATTTTGTTGAAGGAATAAAGGCAATCTGTTGCCCTTTCCTGAGATGGAAAAAAAATAACGCACAGACGCAAAAGACGCAGACTTTCTTTAGCGTCTTTTGGGTTTATATACAAAATCTTGAGACTTGTTTATTGAATTAAATGGATATTTCAGATACGCTATCTAGTGAAACCATTTTTAAAGGCATAAACAAGATGAAATTTATTCATGCTGCTGATATTCATTTAGATAGTCCATTACGGGGATTAGCCCGTTATGAAGGGGCACCTGTTGAGCAAATGCAACGAGCAACGCGGCGAGCTTTTATTAATATGATCGATCTAGCTTGCAATGAAAGCGTTGATTTTATTTTGCTGGCTGGTGATTTATATGATGTGGATTGGAAAGACTATAATACGGGATTATTTTTTAATCAACAAATGAGTCGTTTGCGTGAGGCGAATATTCCTGTATTTATGGTACTGGGTAATCATGACGCGGGTAATACTATCACACGACAATTAAGGCTACCCGATAATGTGACTGAATTTCATTATCGATCTCCTGAAACCAAAGTACTCGACAATATAGGCGTGGCAATACATGGACAAAGCTTCGCGAACAAATCCATCACCGACGATCTCAGCATTGCCTACCCGAACGCTCTCCCTGGTTATTTCAATATCGGTTTACTCCACACTTCTTTAAATGGCCGTCAAGGGCATGATCATTATGCGCCTTGTACCCTCCCTAGCTTACTCTCACATGGTTATGATTATTGGGCACTGGGCCATATTCATAAACGCGAAATCTTGCATGAGAAACCGTGGGTGGTTTTTGCCGGCAATTTGCAAGGACGACATGCTCGCGAAACGGGGGCTAAAGGCTGTACTTTAGTCAAAGTCAAAGACGGACAAACCGTTGTCAGTCCTATCCCAGTAGATGTCTTTCGCTGGGAAGAGTGTTTTGTGGGGGTAAACGATGTGGTAGACGCTGATGAAATAATAGACAAAGCCCGTTGTGCCGTCAGTGAAGCGATGCAAAATGCAGATGGGAGGCCATTAGCTTTACGTTTTATTATTAAAGGGGCTTGTCCAGTGCATAATGAATTGCATAGTCATCCTGAACGTTGGACGAATGAAATTCGTGCTGCCGCGACTGATGCGGGTTTAGGCAATGTCTGGATCGAAAAAATCAGTTTACAAACCCGTGCCCTTGAGACTCACTTAGTGCAAGATGAGGGGCCATTAGCGGAATTGACTCATTTTCTACGCAGTCTTATTCAAGACGGTGAAGGATTAAAAGCCTTGAGTAGCGAATTTCGTTCATTAATCAATGCCTTGCCGGTAGAGGCGCGAGAAAATGAAAAAGGGAGTGGTGTTGATCCGGGCAATCTTGATACGATTCGCGACTTGCTCAATGGTGTAGAAGAATTGTTGATGGCACGACTCTTGGCACAGGAATGAATGATGACAAGTAAGAGGGGTTCGATCTAAAACCAATCTCACGCAAAGGCGCAAAAGCGCAAAGGTGCCAAGATTAAAAAACGCTGATTATCATGAAATTGGAGTGAAAACTTGACATCATTTAATTGACTTGTGTACCATGCGTGCTGTTAATAATGACAATAGTTTTAGGGATAAATAGTGCTATTTGATAACCATATAGAATCATTTCTAGGTTTTAATGCACTTTATGAACGTCTGTTCATTTTCGCCAATGTTTTTTTCTATTTTTCTGGAGGTTAATACTTGTTAAATTCAATGTTTTTTAAATCGCTTGTGTTCATCGGCATTTCTCCGTTCTTGTTGATATCGTCAACATCGGCGGCAGGAGATGCCAATGATAGCGGGATTCTCTTCCACGATAGTCATTTTCATTTGACTAACTATATCCAAGAAGGCCTGACAGCCACAGAGTTTTTGGACATCATGGGGGATAAGGTTGGACGAGTGGCCTTGTTTGGGTTGCCTTTACAGCAAAAATGGGATGCGTTTGTATCAGGGGATCGGGCACCGGATTATTATTTGTTGTCGGATGCCCGGCTGTATTACTACTCTTTTACAGATGCCATGATAGCCGAAGAATACATGAAGCTATCGTCAAAGCAGCAAAAACGCTTTGATCCGATGATCACCGGTTTTAACCCCACTGATATGTATGCCGCCGATCACATCCTCAGAGTTTTGAAGATGTATCCAGGCGTGTTTTCTGGGATAGGCGAGTTTTCCATTCATAAGGAGTTTGTCACGCCCAAAATTGCGGGACACATTGCCAGCCTGAGAAACAATGCGCTTGATCGGATTTTAGATGTGGTTGCTGAAGTGGGTCTTGTCGCGATACTGCACTGCGATATCAATACGGTGCGTGATCCAGGTGGAAACCGAACAGCCCATTTTGATGATCTGAAGGCCGTTTTGAAATCACATACCGATGCAACGGTTATTTGGGCACATACTGGATTGGGACGTTATGTCAAACCCACACCAAACCATCTGAGCTTGTTAAAGGAAATTTTGGATGATAAGGATTTAGCTCAAGTTTATTTTGACATTTCTTGGGACGAAGTGGCTAAGTACATTGTGAATGATCCAGAAGTGACAAAGGCATGGGCAGATATGATTAAAGCTTATCCTGATCGCTTTCTCTTTGGAACGGATACTGTGGCACCAGCAACTCAAGAGAAGTATTTGGTTCCTTATAATGTCTATCAGCCATTATGGGATTTGCTTGACGAACAGACGGCAGATAAAATCAAGATGGGGAATTATGAACGCCTCTTTGATTCGGCCAATAAAAAAATAAGATTATGGGAACTGACTAATGAGCAAGAGACTCAAAAACCCCAATGGTTCAGAGTGATCGCTAAAAATAGCGGAAAATGCTTACATGTTGATGGCGGCAATGCCAATGGTGCGAATATCACACAATGGAATTGCGTTGATAAACCTAATGTGCAATGGCAATTTGTGCCAGCCAATGAGCCCGGCTATTTCTTTATGAAAGCGCGACATAGTGGGAAATGCGCCCATGTTGATGGCGGTGATAATGCCAATGGCACAAATATCACGCAATCGGATTGTGTCGATCAGGATAATGTCAAATGGCGCAAAAAATATCTTGGCGATGGCGATTTTAATCTGATTGCTAAGAATAGTGATAAATGTGTCCAGGTTCATGCTGGAAGCAAAGCCAAAGGGGCCAATATCACGCAATCGGATTGTGTTGATCAAAACAACCTAAAATGGCGTTTAGAATTGGCGGAATAATATGAATTAGCCACACGTTTTGCAGACTTGGGTATCTAGTTGTACCCGTTTCAAAAGCTGGCTTTCCATTCATTAATTTAATTAAATAAAGCCCCAAGGCTTCAAGTCTTGGGGCTTTTTTCATTTCAAATTTTTCTACACAGAGATCACTTATGTTCACGCGGTAAACGCCCCAAAATAGGCACATACCCTTTAATTAAATCGTCTGTTTTTTTGGATAATCGGCAATTCATTATTTTTCATAATGGTTGTTTATCATTAATTAAAATATCCGCGCCAATCAGGACAATCAGGGCAATCAGCGTTCTATCAAGTCTTTCCTTTAGTACTTTTGCTCCGGGGAGTGATCGGATTGGTGCATGGGTAGATTGAGGAAAGAAATTAATCCCTGATCCGCTATATTTCGTAGATT
>JAYQWI020000679.1:0-4657 GCA_035871815.2 Candidatus Parabeggiatoa communis | reverse complement strand
TGCCAAGGCGAAGTATGGGCGGGGTTTTTCAATTCAAGCGGTACCTCAGTTGACATTTCTGCCGCGCTAATAGAATAGGCCGTGAAAAGCGCCAGTCCACCTATAGTGGTGAATATCAAAGATTTCATTTTTCCTCCATACTCGATTGTGAATTGTGAATGAATTGTGAATGAATTGTGAAGTGTTATGGAATTAGCGAAAAAATAATTTATCCCAAAATCAAGTACATTGTCAATTTTAGTTTGTCGGGTTCTGTAGGGGCGAACCTTTGTTATCGCCCTAAGGTTGTGGGAAAATAAAATTGTTTGAATGCCTAAGGTATAACAATTTCAATATCAACTACCGTTGTGCCGTCTCGATATCGAAATTCATCAAAAACGATATCCTGATAGGTGTAATAAAACTTTATTTTAACAAGATGTGTGCCTGATGTCGCTGTTTCTGTCGCTGTGATTTGTACTTGTGCTCTCATTCTACATTGATATTTGATACCACTACTGATAATGACTCCAAAAAGATTATTGGTGTCAATTTCTTCAAATTCAGCATAGGCACTGGTTAGGTAATTATCATCAATCGTAAAACAAGAAGGCGCTCTTTTATCAATCGAAAACATTTTGCTTTCGCTAGGCTGCATCTCTTCAACTCTTATTTCCTCATCCTTACTGCAACCCAAAACAACCAAGGCAAGACTGATTAACAAAAAGGGTTTCAATAATACCGACATCGTCGTTTTTAGCCTTTCGTAAATCATTTTTTGAACCTCGAAATAAATTGATCTAAGATCATATTATAGTATAAACGCTACGCTGCATTGTGTTCTCTGTGTCTTAATAAACAATTAACCATTAATCATTACATAAAAATAACAATCTCATTTGGAAAAAGAGACTTTTTAAACTATGCTTATAATGTCTTTAATTAACATTATATAGGAGAAGACACATGTACTCACAACCTTGTAGGGTGGCTTCTGCGAAGCGTTATCGCAGCTTCACAAAGCTAAACCCACCATTTTTGGCTTGGCTACTGATAATCGGGGCCCTTTTTTTCAACATTTCAGCCGTTCAAGCGAAACAATGGCCGGCTCAATGTGTTCATCCTGTCACGGGTGAATTAAAACCCAATGCGACAGCTCATCCTGAGTGTGAAGAGGCTATTCAGGCACTGAGTGGCACGGGCAGTGGCGATACTGATGAGGCCACGTTGGAAATCGAGCCTAGCTCTCACGATTTTGGTGCAGTGAATATTGGCCAAACTTCCGCAGAGCGGCAAATTACCCTTTTTAATAACGGTGATCAACCTTTACAGCTCGATTTCATTGATGAGCTTGGCAATGTCACCACTACCCTTGATGAATTGGGTAACGTGACAACGGCCTTTGGGTATCAGGCGCTTGATGACTTAGGTAATCCGACGACGCTTTCTGAGTTTCGCATTACTGATGATAGCTGCTCGAATACTGAATTAAGCATCACACCTTCCCCCTCCGCGGCCTGTGAGTTGACGCTTGTCTTTCAACCCCACGCTTTGGGCACTAAGACGTTTAATCTTCCTATCCCTTACTCTGATGAATTGGGTAATCCCACCTCATTAGCCGTACCGTTAACGGGTCAAGGCGTTGACATACCGATACCCAATATTGGCGCGACACTGATGTCTCATGATTTTGAAGAGATCAATATTGGTAGCGAGTCAGACGTGCAAACCATTCGCATTTCCAATTCAGGTGATGGTGAATTAAATATCGGGCAAGTCACGCTCCCCAATACGGCAGATTTCATTCTGCTTTACGACTTCTGTTCTAATCAAACCCTCAGTCCAGATCAAAACTGTTCGCTCAGAATACAGTTTAAACCACAAACCGTAGGCGCTAAAACCGCTACGTTGGCGATACCTTCAGATGATCCCAGTACGCCGACATTAGAAATCTCGTTAAGTGGTGAGGGCACATTACCGCCTACGCCTAATATCGAAATGGAAGAGGCAAGCTACGATTTTGGTGAAACCCAAGTCGGCACAGCTTCTGACTTCCAAGTCGCCAAGGTGATGAATACCGGCAATGCGCCGTTACAACTTGGACAAATCAGTGTCGTTGGTGCAGAGTTCATGATTAAATATGACTTGTGTTCCAATAAAACACTTGGGGTTTCTCGGTATTGTTCTGTGATCATGCAGTTTAAGCCCATTTCTGCGGGTGCTAAAACCGCAAATCTGTCCATACCGTCCAATGATCCTGATACGCCCACATTAGACGTGGCTTTGAATGGCACAGGCACAGGTTGGTGTCAAGGTAACTATGAGCAAGGCTTTTCCACTTATCCACAGACACCTGATTTTGGTACCGAAGTCGTGGGTGGTTCTACCTCTATGCGGCAAAGTGTTTACACTTGGGCCAGAGGTTGTGGTGCGCTTAAGATCGAGAATATCAGCGTGAACGGCACCCATGCGGCTGAATTTAGCATTACCGATCGACACTGCTATCATGGCTCTTATAGAGACAGATCCTACTCCAGTTGCCGCTTTAAGACCGTCTTTTCTCCGACGGCTGAAGGGACTAAAGAAGCCGAACTGGCCATGACTTTCAACGATACCAGTGTGAAGACGATACCATTACAGGCTATAGCGGTCAGTCCTCCCGCACAACCCAATCTATCGGTTTCTCCAAACGCTTTTGATTTTGGTACCGTGATGGTCGGTCACCAGTCTCAATCTCAAATATTAACGCTTCAAAATGCGGGCAACGTCAATTTGAGTTTAAATCAAATCGATATGACAGGTGTAGGCGCTTCAGAGTTTAGCGTTAATAAATGGAACTGTTATTATAGGCGTTTTTTGCGTCCCTCAGAGTATTGCTATATTAATACCCAATTCACGCCTATTTTGGCTGGAAGCAAACAGGCGCAATTAACGATCACTTCTAATTCAGCCAATATGCCTTCAGTCAATGTACCCTTGACTGGGATAGCAGAAGAGCCCAAGGATTGTTCTGATGACAAGATCACGATTGAAAGCGCAACGAATGGCATCTGGGCCACAGAAACGCTCAATGGTTACACGGGTGATTCTGATGCTTGGATACGACGAAGCGCTCCAAACGGCAGTGTTGCTCCTAATCGACCCACTGAGAACGATGTGGTACGCATTAATGGTGAACACACCATAATCGGCATTCCCTTTGCCAAAGTGAAAACTTTGTGTATTGCTCCCAATGCTAACTTAGAAAGCTTGGATAGAGCAGGAACCCCCTTGGAAATAGAAGCCACAGATTACATAGAAAATAAGGGGAATATTATCGGTCTGCCAGGTGTTGATGATATGCCCGGCGCGACTTCATGCATCAGCAAGCAAACGATTGGTAGCAGAAAATGCGCTAATCCGGGTGCCAGTATTCTCCTGAAAGTCGGCAAAAGGTTCCAAAAGCATGGCAAGATGGGAGACTGGTGGTGGTACGGTTCTGGTGGCCCGATTCTTAACACTGGTGTGATTCAATCTGGTAACGGTGGTAACGGTTCCCAATATGGCGCACCTGGCGGTGATGCTATCGTACTGGGCCGCAATACCCTCAACAGAGGCACTATTCAAGCCGGTAAAGGTGGCGATGTTACGGGCACGACGACAGGAGAAGGGGGTCGAGGGGGTTTGACCCAAATTTGGGGTAAACTAGGCGGCCCTGGTCATCTGTACAATATCAATGGTGCTGAAGCGTTAGCTGGCGATGGGGGTTCTTGCAGTGGCGACAATCAAATCGGTGGCCGAGGGGGTAACTTGTGGCTGGTTTCCTTACCTAATGTCCATCTCAGTAATGGCATCTTTAAAGCCGGTAAAGGCGGAACTGGATGCACTACACCAGGTGGCGATGGCTGGGTAAGAATTGAACCCAGTGTCATTGATTTATCAGGGGCTAACACCAAAATTGAAGGTGGCGATATCACCATATTTGGTGGTCAAGATTGGACGCTGGATCTCAGCAATCTCAGCGATACCGCTTTAACGGCCACAGGCAATATTACCTTAGCCGTTGGTAAAGGCGGTAGTATTAACCTCAGCGGCAGCAGCGGTAAAATCATGAAATCTGGTGGTCAAATCACGCTTTTTGCCGACAATATCGTTTTAGATGAAGATGTTGGCCTATATGATCTAGTTGAGGCGAATAGTATTGTTGCAGGCCCCAGCAAAATCTTACGCGATGTTGCCCTAGTCGGCCCAGGTAGTTCAATAGGGAAACCGGGAGAAACCTTGCAAGTCAACTTAATCTTGACTAACAACGGTGCAGAAGCCGATACTTACGCACTCAGTGTGACTGACACAGCAGGTTGGCATTTAGGACAGTTACCTTACACCCTTGAAGTTGAGGGTCTGGCGAGTGTGAGTTTGGTACTTAATGTTACTTTACCCGCTGCGGAAGAGGTGACGGATATCATCACCATTAACGCGATTTCGCAATTAGCACCTGATACCCATTCGACAGCAAGCGTGCTGGTTTCGACTACCGAAAAAGCTGATAGTGCAACCGTTGATGAAGGTATCCTCAACTTGCCCGGTATTAACACCAACGTAGACGGTGGCGATGTCACTATCTCCTCATCTGAGGATGGCAGCCTTGATCTCAGTAACGTCGGTGGCAGCAAAGTGGTTAGCGCAACAGGTCAAATCA
>JAYQWI020000678.1:0-3348 GCA_035871815.2 Candidatus Parabeggiatoa communis | reverse complement strand
TTAAATTACCGGGTTTGTTGTCGCTTAATAATTGGGCGAGTATCAATAAACTGTTTAACGGGGTGCGGAGTTCATGCGACATATTGGCCAGAAATTCAGATTTGTATTTGCTGGCTAATTCTAATTCTTTGGCTTTGGTTTCAATCGCGGCCCGCGCCTTTTCCATTTCGATATGCGCTCTTTCCATTTCCGCTTTGGTGTGTTCTAGCGCACGATTCTTGTCTTGAATGTCGGCTTTTTGGCCTTCCAAATCCCGTGTGCGCTCTTCCAGTACTTCATTCGTTTGGCGCAATTCTTCCTGTTGGGTTTGCAATTCTTCTGATTGGCTTTGCAATTCTTCAGCTTGGCTTTGTAGTTCTTCGTTATTTTGCTGAAGTTCACTTTGTTTCGATTCTAGTTCAAGTTGTTGTTTTTGTAAGGTTTCGGTTTGTAGCTGGCTGCTTTCTAAAAGCTTTTGCATCTCAGTACGTGATTGGGCGGTATGCACGGCTATCCCAATATTCTCCATCATCTGTTCTAAAAACGCTTGTTGAGTTTCGTTCAATGGTGATGAGGCACCGATTTCAATCACGCCTTTGATTGTATTTTCATATAAAAAGGGGAGGAAGATGACGTAGCGGGGAACGGCTTGTGACAAGCCTGATTGAATAATGGGGCTGTATTCTTCAGGGGCTGGCATACGCAAAAGGGTTTTGTGTTCTAAAGCGGCTTGTCCAATCAAACCTTCTCCGATTAAAAAGACGTGTTGAATATTGTCATTTTGGGTATAGGCATAACTGGCAATGCGGTGCAATGCGGGTTTCTGTTCGGCTGTTTGGGCCGCCGCTTTCAGTAGATAAAATAAGCCTACCGTTGCTTCTATATAAGTGGTTAGGAAGGTGATAATCTTTTTAGCCAGTGTTTCAATGTCTTGTTCGCCGCTCATTAAGGCGTTTAAATGCGCTTGGCCGCTTTTTAGCCAGTCTTGTTTGAGATTTTGGCTTGTCGTTTCACGTAAAACCTGTGTCATCTCAGTCAGTGCTTGGCCGAGTTGATCGTGTTTTGAGCGTAATTGGATTTCTTGGCTATAATCACCTGCCGCAATCGCATTCGCTTGTGCGATGGAATTGCTTATCCCTTGCTTTAACAAGCGAGTCGAATTGATCAATTCACCGATTTCATCTTCTTTTTTATACTGAATGTCATCGTCAATCACTTTGCCTTGGGCCAGCATTTTTAAATGTTCATTGATCTGTAATAAGGGTTTTGTCAAACGCTTACTGGCGCTATTGAGGAAGAGTAAGACTATCAAACCAATGAAGAGGGTAGTGAAACCGAGCAACCATTCAAGTTGAGTCATGGCATTTAAGGCTTCGGCTTGATCGATTTCGGCTATCAATGCCCAAGTCATGCCGCCTATTGTGATGGGGGTATAGGCTGAAATAACGGGTTTTTCACGGTAATCTTGAATCATTTCTTTACCGGTTTTGCCCGCTAAAGCGGAACGAGTGGCTTGTGTATCCACTGTGCCCAGTGTGGGATTGGCAAAAGAGGCGATAATGGAATGATGGGTGGGATCAAGAAAAGAGTTGGAACGCATGAGTTTATCGCTGCCAACCAGATACGTTTCACCACTTTTACCCATACCGGCCCGTTGCAGCATGATGTTATTGGTGGCGTGATCACTTAATTGTAAGGCCAACACCAGTTCAATTTCGCCATTATGAAGCAGGGGTTGGGCGATAAAGGCAGCGGGTTCATCATTGCTGGGGGCGTAAGGCGCGAAATCGCTGATTTCAAATGTCTTGGTTTGTAATACTTGTTTGATCAATTGACTCAATCCCGAATGGGCATATTGGCCGGTTAGGATATTGGTGAGATAGTCCGATTCATGTTCAACGGTGTAAAAGATTTTGCCTTCAGGATGAATGAGAAACAGATCATAATAATCATATTGGCGAATATATTTGGTAAAAAAGTCCTCTTGCTCATTTTCCAATTTGGGCACCAAGACTTCTTTTAAATTGATTGTAGTGATAATGCACCAATTCAGGCCCGGGATGTGCAGTGGGGCATAAGCCCCGAGTTCCAAATCACCAAGGCTGCCGGTTTTGACGGCAATACCCGATTCTCCCATTAAGGCTTTATCAATATCCGCGCCGCTTTTTTTATCACCCAGAAAGGCTTCTTTTCCTTTGACGACTCGATTTCTACGATAACCGGTTTGATCATCCCATGGGCCGACGAGATAACTGTCCCCTGTTTCTCCCATCCCTTCATGCTTTTGCATAATAGTATTAATCGTATCGGGTAAAAAACTTAAGGCCCAAACGCCAATCAGTTCATCTTGATGATATAGGGGGGCCGTTATAAAGGCGACATATTGGTTATTGGCTGGCGCGTAGGGGGCAAAGTCTTGAATCGCTATGCCATTTAAGCCTTTTTTAAAAGCTTGACTCAAGTGACTGTTTTTTAAGGGGCCGTTTAAGAGATGACGTCCTAATTCAGTACCTTGTTTAAGGGTATAAACAATTTGGCCGGTTTTGGTGATCAAAAACAAATCATCATAGCCATAAGCCTGTTGATATTGTTTCAGTTCTTTTTTCAGGTGTTTTTCAAACGTCGAAGAAGAAGTCGCTTTGTGATCATGATCATCTGTTTTGTGCTTATGATCCTGTTCAACAGGCTGAAATTGCTGAAGGGTTTCGATAATGGCGTGATTTTGGGATAAAATGCGAACGTGATTCAACCGTTCTTGAAAATAGCGTTCTAATTGAGCCTTTTGACTGTTTTGAACAGCTTGCAGTTTTTGGAAGGCGTTTTGTTTAAGCGTCGCTACCATATCTAAAAGGATATGCATGTCGCTTTCGCGTTCTGCAAAAAAGGCATGAAGTTGTGTTTTTTTGATATCTCGAACACTTTCAAGATGGCTAAAGGCCTGATTTAAAAAGGCATCTCGGCTTTCCAAAAAGGCAAATCCCCCTATTATTGTCACAGGGATAAAGCCCGTTGCGAGAGCGGTAATGAGCAATTTTGTGCGAATGTTCATTTTCAGTTATCAGTTATCATTATTAATTTTTTCAACACAGAGAGCACAGAGGGCCACAGAGGGCCACAGAGAGGTTGATTTCTGATCTCTGTGAAACTCTGTGGTACTCTGTGATCTCTGTGTTGAATTAGTACAACGAATTACGAGGATAAACGAATTATAATCGACTCACTTCTCCCAATACCACAAACCCGCCCCATGATGAGAAGGATTCAAAGGGCTTTTGACCAAAACGCGCCTTAGCTTGCGCACTTTCAACTGCATTTGAACACGCATCATCTGGCTTTTCTAATTGACAATCGCTCTCAACCTGTTCTAAA
>JAYQWI020000677.1:0-8208 GCA_035871815.2 Candidatus Parabeggiatoa communis | reverse complement strand
ATAGCCATTTTAGTCATAGGCAGTGTCATAGGTGTCATCATCACGGGAGTCATTTTAGCCATCACCAGCGTCAATGAGATTAACTTTTAAGAGGGTTGCAGTAGGCGATTTATCGCCTACTATAAACGCGGGGAAAGGGCAAACATGAAGTCTATTTTTCTGACTATTTCTGACTATGTTAAATTTATAGGTACAGGATAAAAATAATAAGAAATTGATTTTAAAGACTATTTTATGCGCATATCGCTGCGATACGATAGTATCACTTTTGCGGTTCACAATTATCCTTTCATTATGTGCCAAAATCCTTATTCCTAAAAAAATTAATAGGGCAATAACCAGTGCTATTGTTTTAGTGATACTATCGCAAAAAAAAGAAATAGCATCATCGCTTATCCTGAAATATTAAAGCGTTGAAAAATTTGTAATTGATTTAGGAATATCAAAAAAAAAAATTATCCCGCAGGGCTACTCTATGCACACAAATCTTATGTCACAAACTGTCGGCTCACGCTTCGCGCTTCGCGCAGAGAATGAGAGTAATTAAACAAACCGGCTTGAATTGCCTTTTGGGATTTATTTTTTTGGAACTTCCTTATACTAAAAAACGTGCCAAATCAAGGGGATCAGTTATCTAAAAAAATCAATGATTTATTTGCTTGGGTGCGTAAGTCCTAATATATTTTAAACTACTCATGGACTATCATGAAACAATTCACTAAAGACAACTTTGTAGAGTGCTTAGGTAACTCCAAAAAATTAAAATACCCACACCTTTAATCAATCTTCTTTCATTCTCTGCGGCTCTGCGGCTCTGCGTGAGCAGACAATTTGTGACATAAGATTTGTATGCATAGAGTAGTGGGGTTGTTTTGGGTATTTTATTTTTTTGGAATTGCCTTAGAAGTTTATCCATCCTTAAAATTCGGTGTATGACGATTCACTTATAACACCCTACACGAGCTGTTGTGTACCCTCTAATGTTTCAAGCTAATTTAATTGTTAAGTATTCCGGAAATTTTTGAACTTGGTTTAAATCATTTTCCAGAATGAGTAAATCGTTGATTTTCTTCTTTTCCTTAAAATGGGCAAATTTATACGTCATATACATCATCCGATTTCTGTCATTAGGAATTAATTCCGCTTGCAGTCTCACCCCGTTTTTTCTGGCCTCATTTCTGAGGTAATTGATCATAACCGTGCCAACACCTCTTGACATAACACGACAAGACATTAACAGTAATTTAATTGTCCACATATCGTCATCACATTCTACCAGCGTTACCCCAATTTTGCCGTAAGTTCCATATTTGTCATCAAGCTCGGCAATCAATAATAAATGTCGGTCAGATTGACAAAAATGACTCAACTCTTCATAAGAGTAGGTATAACCGGTGGTATTCAATTGGTTGGTGCGTACCGTTAATTCTTCAGCACGTTTCAAATCTTCTTCTTGCGCCGTTGAAATCGTGAAAACCATGTTGAGCGTGCTCATAAATTCTTCCTTTGGGCCTACAAAATCCTCTTCTATCCTTTCACGCGCTATATCACTGAGATACATCTGCCGTCGCTTTTTTGAATCTTCAGTGATAAAACGAGGCTTCATCGCCGGCAGGTCCAAGACGTTATTAATATCCGCCGCATCAATACAAAGCACATTTGGCAGTGAGAAATTAACTTCTTCACGTTCAAAAGCTTGATCATCAATCAAGGCAAGTGTGTCAATACCGATATTGATTTTTTGTGCAATCGTCTCTAAGCTTTGCGCTTTGGAGTTCCAATTAATCTGCGGATACAAAAAATAATCGGATAAGGCAAATGCCTCAAGTTGTGCCAGGGCATGGCTATGCTCATTTTTACTGGCAATTGATTGCAAAATACCACGATTGTCCAGCGTTTTAATGATGTTCGTCACCCCATCACGCAAGGAAATCTGGTCATCTTCCAATAGCACGCCATGCCATAAGGTGTTATCCAAATCCCAGACGACACACTTTATCTTCTGCTCGCTTGTTTCTGGAACAGCATTTTCAGTCATCATGCCTTCTCCTTTTGTCTAGCTCTTCGCTTTTCTAATGCAAAACTATGATAACCCGATTTCGCTATGATGATTTGTTGCATCTGAGTGCTACCTTCGATGATCTCCATAATTTTGGCATCTCGCAGATATCGTTGCACCGGGTATTCACTGCTGCAACCATTAGCACCGTGAATTTGCAGCGCATCATTTGCCACCTTGTTTACCATTCGAGAGGCAAAATATTTGGCTATTGAGGTTTCCATAATCAATGACGGATCGCCCTTCTCTTTTAGATAGCCAGCATGGTAACAGAGTAATCTAGCCGCTTTGATGTTAGTGATCATATCGGCTATCAGTTGTTGAATCAATTGATGTCCTTTTAAAAAAGAACCAAATTGTTTTCGTTCATTTGTGTAACTGAGACAAGCATCTAAACAAGCCTGCCCTAGTCCCAAACATCCCCAACCAACGCAATATCGGCCATGATCCAGTGCGGTGCTCGCAACATGGGAAAAACCAAAACCTATTCTGCCGACCAAATTTTCTGCTGGAATTTGACACTCGTTCATAAACACTTTGGCTAACATAGCCGATCTAAAACCCAATAGTCCAGTAATTGGCTCGGTTGAAAAACCGGGACTCTTTCTTTCAACCAAAAAAGCGGATGGCTTTCCTTCACACTGCGCGATAATCAAAAACAGATCAGCCACTTGTCCAAAAGAAATCCATTTTTTTTCACCATTCAAAATAGCAGAATTATTGGAAATAACCGCCGTAGTTTCTACACTCTTGGCATCACTGCCGACATGAGGTTCAGTTAAGCCAAAAGCACCGATAGTTTCACCGCTGGCTAATTTGGGGAGCCAATTTGCTCTTTGAGAGGCACTTCCCCATTTCAAAATGGCCTGACAAACCATACCATGAACCGTCAGTAAGCTAAGCAACGAGGCGCTACTTCGCCCAATTTCTTCACACAAAAGACCAAAGGTGATGGCATCCATACCTTGTCCACCCTGTTCTTTAGGGATGATAGCACCTAAATAGCCAACAGATGCCAGTTTTTTAATGATTTCTGGTGGTGTACTTTCCTGTTGATCATTTTGGTCAGCGTAAGGCGCAATCTCTTGACTAACAAAAGATCGGAAATTCTCTTGAGCTTGAATTTGCTGGGGAGATAATTCGATTTCCATTTTTTATTCCTTTTTTAGAAATGGCTAATGAGAGTAATGAATTAATTATATTACCTATTATCCCATTTTCCGTTCAATAAAACTAACAATGGCGTTTAACGTTCTGAAATTATCATAATCAAGGTCTTCGTTTTCCACCTTGAATTGAAACTCTTTTTCCACAAACAGAACTAACTGCATTGCAAACAAGGAATTAACTAAGCCTGACGCAAAGAGGTCTTGATCATCGGGCACGTCGTTACTGATAAACTGAGCCATAAAACCCTTGATTTGGGCATTAATGTCATCTCTGTTCATGAAAATTACCTTTAAATATTAATGAGTTATAAAGCAAGGCGCATTGTAGGCAAGCGTGCGGTTTGGGGCCTCATCGTCAAAATGTCATCGCACACTTGCCCACCATTATCCATTTAATCATTTAATCCATTATTTTCATGGTTTTTCTATCGGCACCCTTCAAAAGTAGTTGACATGTTGAATGTGCTAAATAGTGTGAGTTGTTTCGTTCATTAGCGAAGCTCATTCCAGAAACTCAAGCCAAATAGGGGTTTCGGTAAATTCTATTGGTTACATTCTAAGAAACAAAGATTAACTATTTTTTCAAGATAGGATGCCTTTCTATCAACTGATTATTGCTGATAGGTATAAAAACCTTGACCGCTTTTACGACCATACAAGCCGGCATCAACCATTTTTTTCAATAAAGGAGAACACCGGAATTTAGAATCCTGATAACTCTCATACAAGACTTGCAGAGTCTCGACAACGGTATCAAGTCCGATTAAATCAGCCGTTTCCAGAGGCCCCATGGCATGTCCGTAACCTTTTTTGAATAGGTCATCAATGTCTTTCGGAGCGGCAATATTTTCCATCACGAGATTTGCAGCTTCGTTCATGAACAGGTGAGACAACCGGTTTGCCACAAAACCGGGGGCATCATTCACAATGATGCAATCCTTGCCCATTTGGGTTAAAAACTTTTTCGAGGTTTCAATGGTTTCCTCAGAAGTATGGTAGCCACGAATGGTTTCAACCGTCTTTTTCATGGGCACTGGATTCATAAAGTGCATACCAATCACTTGGGCTGGGCGTTTTGTAACCGAGCCAATGCGGGTAATGGAAATCGCTGACGTATTGGCAGCAAAAATGCAGTGTTCTGGACAAATCGCATCCATTTTAGCATAAACTTCTTTTTTGATGTCCCACTTTTCGACGACATTTTCAACCACAAAATCGGCGTGTTTGAGCAATTGATAATCAGTGGTAAAGGTGATCTTCTGTAAAATGTTTTCAGGGTCTTCAATATTTTTCTTGTTAAAAAAACCTTGAAAACGGATATTATTTTTAATTTCCGATTTGGCGTGGGCCAAAATCTCCTCAGAAAGATCAATGAGGATAACTTGATGATCGGTTTGAGCCAGGTTTTGCGCGACACCGATCCCCATAACGCCGGCACCGATAACACCAACAGTTTGAATGTCCATAATATCTCCGTCGTTAATGAAAATTGAGTTGTAGTTGTCCAAGATGAGTGCTCCCATAACGTGTATTTGTGGTGCGGGAGACAAATCCATTACCAATAACGCGCTGTTTTTTTTGAATAGCTTTATTTAACTTGTTTATCGCTTCATTTTGTAAGCTATCCAAATTAAACTACCCGTCCTCTATTGGATATTGATGATTAATAATAACATAAACGACAATATTTTTTGATTTCATAAGTTATTTTGGTGGAGAGTGGAATCTGCTAGATAGGGTAATTGTTTGACATCGTTTTGAATAACAGGCACCAAGGGAGCCTGTGGTGGCGGGTTGGCATTTGATTCACTGTTTTCCAGTACGCCCTGCACCGGTTTCTTTTTGATCTCCAACAGCGGCAGCATGGCGTTGCCAATGGCACCTGAGCTAAGGACGAAGTGAACGCCCATGGCCACGAGGATGTCAATATGGATTAATAAAGTGCCAAGGACCACGATACCCATGCCAGTATAGCAAAACCCTAAGCCGCGCTTAAGATTAGCCTCTAACTGGCGGGACAATTCCAACAAATCACACAGTCTGGTGAGATCGGGATCGGTCAGGATAATGTCGGCCACATCGGTGGCCAGTGTGGTGGCACCGCGCAGGGAAATAGAAAGGTTGGCTTGCTGCATGGCGATAGTATCATTGACACCGTCACCGATAAAGCAGACAGTGTGACCTTTTGTTTGGAACTGTTGAACAATGCCCGCTTTGTCTTCGGGCAACACTTCAGCAAAGAAGCTGTCAGCACCGAGACATTCCGCTAGTTTTTGCGTGGGCGCAGCATGGTCACCGGAAACGATACTGATGTGTTTAATACCTTGTTGTCGTAACCTATTGAAGACGGCTTGCACTTCGGGGCGAAGTGTTGCTTGCAGTTCAATGAGGCCCGCTACAGCGCCATCAATAGCGACCATGACTAGGGAATGGCCTTGCGCATGGATTTCTGCTTGTTGGTGGATAACTGCGTCAGGCAGAGTTATACCTTCTACCGCCATAAAGCGGGCACTGCCAACGTGAATGGTGCGGTTGTCGAATTGCACCACAATGCCATAGCCAAGTCGGTATTCGATGTCGTCTAAGTTTTCGACATTCAGTCCGGCTTGGGTAGCATGTTGCATAATGGCCTTGGCGATGGGATGGGTGAGCTGGTGTTCGGCCAAGGCGGCATAGAAGAGAATATCTGTTTCTTGGTAGTCGGGGTGAACAACGTAGAGAGTGCTCACGCTCAACTCACCATCAGTCAAGGTACCTGTTTTATCGAACAGGAGGGTGTCGATACTACCTATCTGTTCGAGGCGTTGTCCTTGTTTAATGAGGATATGTTGATGAGAGGCAAGGGCTTGATAGTTGATGGTGGCTAACGGGGCTTGGATACGCATTCCTTGGACGGTATTGCCGCTGAGAATAACGGCCGCACCCACTGGGCCGAAAACGACCCAGCCGAAACCGGCCAGCACCAAGAAGGGGATATTGGCAGCTTCGGCCCACTGTTCACCGCGCAATTGAGTATCCGTTTTGGCCTGTAATGCGTGAGTTAGAATGTCGCCCAGTTTGCCGATGCTAGTTTCTCGCCCGGATTTTTCGACCCGCACTTGGAGTTTTCCAGTGAGCATCAGAGTGGAGGCAAAAACGGGCTCCCCTTTCCCTTTTTCAACCGGGTAGGATTCACCAGTAAAGGCATGTTGGTCCACGCTCGCCATACCATCTACCACCTCGCCATCCACTGGAATGGTTTCTCCGGCCTTGATGACGATAATATCGCCTTGCTGTACTTGTTCTAAGGTGATTTCAAATTCCACTTGATCTTTAATGATCCAGACCTTCTGATTGGGATCGAAGAGATTGTCAAAGAGATTTTCGGTAAGATGTTTTTGCGCGGTTTCTTTAGCTTTGGCACGAATGCCGTCACTGATATACGCCAAAGCGACCCCAAAAGCAGCGGTAAAGTAACGGTTCAAGCTCAACAATAACAGGTTGCCAAGCCCCATGAGCAGGTAACTATCGACCTTACCTTCTTTGATAAGACGTTGTTTGATTGCGCTTTCAACCTCGCGGTAAAAGGGAAACATGGTGTAAGTGTAAGTGGCAATATTGATCAAGGTAAAAGTCGGAGAGGGGTGTAGCATGCGCAGTGCAGCCGTGCCCATGGTAACCCCGGTCATTTTTTGATAAAACCGCCGTTCTGTTGGCGTAATAGCATCTCGACCTTTTGCTGTTATAGCTTTTTTGCCTTTTTTGCCTTTTTTAGCTTTTTTGGCTTTAGTTTGTTTGATTTTTTCATAAAGCCTGACACCCCCGTAAGCGAGTAAGACAATAGTTAGATCTAACATGATAGTGATTTAAATTTTAGCTTGACAGTGAAAAGGGTTTAATGATATTGATTATGAATCGGGTTACAGCCACATTGGTGAGTAATTACATTTAAATATTAATGGGGTTTAATTTTTTTAAGGATGCAAGGTAAACCGAACACGAGTACAGATATCAGGTACGCCTTGCATTCATTATGTCACTAAACCTTTGATTTTAAAACGACATGGGTAGTAAATTACCCAAATTCATGATTATTCAGTCTCTATGACTGAAAATGCCGGAAAACTTTAAGTATCGGCAAAATTGCTTTTTCTCAACGACAGTTATTTTAGCAATACTTCAAGCTGTTCTTTAACCACCTCAATCGCCGGTTCTTTGAACAGACCAAAATGGTCACTAGGTACTTCAATCACTTGAAGATCGCTTTTAATCCAGTTACGCCAAGGTGCAACATAGTCATAAGAATCCAGCACCTCTAAAGCTGGCAATTTCCAAGTCGGATCGGAGTGATTGACAAATCCCTTGCTGGCCTTAAAATACCAAACCTTGGACGCATCATACGGCAACGGCTCGTAAACTTTAAATGTTTCCAAAACATAATCTAGAATTTCCATGGGCCCTTTTAAAAAATGATAGAGATTTTCTCTCGCTGACAAAGTAAGGTTTCCTTTATCGGCCAGCAATTTGACAAGATGAGCCAGTTGAAATTTCGGTGGTAAACTTTCAAAGTCTGCCAGTGTTATCCCCAGTTCTTTTTGACTGCTTAACAGCATACTGGCAATCAGAAGCGTTCTTAAATCGTTGCTTGATTGAGTCAGCTCAGTATTTTGGGGAGGAAACGTATCAAACATAACGAGGTGTGAAATTTGTTCACCCTGACGTTTTAATTGTTGAGCCATTTCCAGTGCAATAAGCCCACCCATTGATAATCCACCGAGACAATAAGGGCCTTGTGGTTGAACCAGACGCAGGCATTGAATGTAGTGAGAAACCATCTCTTCAAACATCAAAGGCATTTGTTTGCCATCAAGACCTCTGGCTTGAAAGGCATAAACCGGGTAATCAGGTCCTAAAATTGCAGCCAGTCGATAAAAATCATTTGCGAATCCAAGTATGCCATGAACCCAAAAAGACGGTTGATAATGACCGCTGGTATTGATG
>JAYQWI020000676.1:0-2976 GCA_035871815.2 Candidatus Parabeggiatoa communis | reverse complement strand
AAGAAGGTAAAGTGATTGTCGAATTTTTTGAACTCAAGCCTAAAAATCATTGAATTAAAAATTAAAGCAAGCCAGTCTATAGCCTTATATTTAATACAAGAACACAAATTTGTCATCATCCTTTTTGATTGATAGGTCAATTTCAAAACCGCCTTGATTTTATTATCAGCATCCTTATTTAAATACGGGCAATATTGACATAAGGTGATTAATTTTTTTAAAAGCTTTATTAATCAATTATTTAAGGGTACGTTTAAATAGGCTTTTGTTCACAGGGCTATTTCGGTTTTCCCTTAACACGCTGATAACAGAAAGCGATTGTTTAATAAAAAAAACTATATTCTTAATTCACATTGATGAGGAACATTATCATGCCTATTTATGAATACGCCTGTACCGATTGTGGTCATAAATTGGAAGTGATGCAAAAAATGAATGATTTGCCGTTAAAACAATGCCCGGCCTGTAATCAAAACACTCTGAAAAAAATGATCTCTGCCGCCGCTTTTCATCTCAAAGGAACAGGTTGGTACGAAACAGATTTCAAGGGGAAGAAAAAACCGGCTGAGACAACAACGGAGAAAGAAAAAACGGGTAAAGAAAAAACGGAGAAAGAAAAAACGGGTAAAGAAAAAACAGAAACCTCATCGTCTGTACAAAGCACAAGCAAGAGCCAACAGCCTGCAAAAACGGATAGCTAAAATCGTTGTGCTTACGTTCCAACTTTAGTTTGCCATTCCTGATTATAATGGATGAAAGGGGAGGGCGAACACGTAGGTTCGCCCTTTTAAATAAGGGAAAAGCAGCATTATTTCTATCCCCAAAATGTGTGATAATCAGGCTATTCTTTATCTACGTTCCAACTTTAGTTTGCCATTCAAACTAAAGTTTGAACTCCAATCCATCAGAACTATCCCTTCCCAACTCCCCCTCAAGGAACTGACTATGCGTAGCCACTATTGTGGACATCTCAATGAATCATTAATCGGTGAAAAGGTTATTTTATGCGGCTGGGTGAATCATCGCCGCGATCACGGCGGAGTCATTTTTATTGATTTACGTGATCGAGAAGGCCGTGTTCAAGTCGTCTTTGATCCGGAAAGGGCCGATGCTTTCACTATCGCAGAACGAGTGCGTAATGAATATGTGTTACGCATTCAAGGTAATATACGTCGGCGACCAGAAGGGACTGAAAATCAGAAAATCCCTACTGGACTAGTCGAAGTCGTTTGTCAACAGATTGAGATTTTAAATGCCGCCGAAACGCCCCCGTTTCAACTTGATGAAGAACAAGTTAGCGAAGAAATCAGATTACGTTATCGCTACATCGATTTGCGCCGTTCCAACATGCAGACACGTCTTTTTGTACGTGCCCAAATCACCCGCTTTTTGCGTCACGTTTTGGATGAACAAGGCTTTTTAGACATAGAAACGCCCATGCTCACCAAAGCAACCCCTGAAGGCGCACGCGATTATTTAGTACCCAGTCGCACCCATGCGGGCCAATTTTTTGCCCTACCCCAATCACCACAGTTATTTAAACAACTGCTGATGATGTCAGGGATGGAACGCTATTATCAAATTGTGCGTTGTTTCCGAGATGAAGATTTACGGGCCGATCGGCAGCCTGAATTTACACAATTGGACATTGAAATGTCCTTCATTGATGAAAATATCATTCAAAACCTGATGGAATCTATGATACGTCAGTTGTTTAAACACATTCTCAATGAAGACTTACCTGCTCCCTTCCCAAGAATGAGCTATGAAGAAGCCATGCGCCGATTTGGCAGCGATAAACCCGACTTGCGCGTCTCCTTGGAACTGATCGATGTGGGCGATCTCATGGCAGATGTTGAATTTAAAGTCTTTGCCAAACCCGCCAATGATCCACAAGGGCGTGTTGCCGCACTCTGTGTACACGATGCCTCAAAATTAACACGCAAACAAATCGACGACTATACCCATTTTGTCGGCATATATGGGGCCAAAGGCTTAGCCTACATTAAAGTCAACGACATCAGTGCCGGGCGCAAAGGCTTGCAATCCCCCATTCTCAAATTTTTACCGGATGAGGCACTCAATGCCCTCTTAAAACGCACCAAAGCGGATACGGGTAGCCTTATTTTCTTTGGTGCCGATAAAGCCAAAATCGTCAATGAAGCCTTAGGCGCATTGCGTTTAAAAATCGCAGACGATCTCAACTTGGTACAACCCGGCTGGCAACCCTTATGGGTAGTCGATTATCCCATGTTTGAAAGGGATGAAAAAGAAAAGCGTTGGGTTGCCTTACATCATCCTTTTACCGCACCAAATGTAGACGACATCGAAAGCCTTCAAGCCAATCCCGGCAATTGTTTATCGCGGGCCTATGACATGGTACTCAATGGTCACGAAATTGGCGGCGGTTCTATCCGTATTCATCGTCCAGAAATGCAATCAGCAGTATTTCGCGTACTGGGCATTGAAGAAGAAGAAGCACGCGAAAAATTTGGCTTCTTGCTAGATGCCTTAAAATATGGCTGTCCACCACATGGCGGCATTGCTTTTGGTTTAGATCGATTAGTCATGTTGATGACGGGTTCCAGTTCCATTCGTGATGTGATTGCCTTTCCTAAAACACAGACAGCCAGTTGTCTACTGACATCCGCACCATCAGCGGCCAGTCAAGAACAATTGCGTGAATTACATATTCGATTACGCACTCAAAATACCTCAAATCCCTCCAACACACCGAAGAAAAAGGAAGAGTAGGCAACTCCAAAACGCAAGAGACGCACGCAAGAGACGCAAGAGACGCAAGAGGGGCAAGAGGCGTAAGATTTCTTACCGAGCATCTTTAGCGCCTTTAGCGTCTTTAGCGCCTTTAGCGTTTATTTTTTTTGTATCACTTATCGTTGAATTTTCAGTTTGAGTTGGCAAACTAAAGTTAGAACGTAAATATAGCAAACTCAAATTTTCACTGCAATTTGTTTC
>JAYQWI020000675.1:0-1481 GCA_035871815.2 Candidatus Parabeggiatoa communis | reverse complement strand
GCAGAACCGTTCCGACTTTTGAACAACGCATTGCTGGTGATATCAATGGCGATGGTTGGATTGATTCTGCTGATGCCAACATGATTATTCACCACGTTCTCAACGATAAGTGGCCTAGTGTTCCTTCGGAAAACACACGTCGGGCAAAACGTGATGCTAAAAATACACCCATTCTCATCAGTTTAGATGACGTAGAGGGGATTTCTGGTTCTGAAGTCACAACCACTTTATCTATCAACAACTTAGTTGATTTAGCCTCGCTGAATCTGGCTATTCTTTACGATCCAAATGTGGTTGAAAAAGTCGTTAAAGTGGAAAGAACCGGCTTAGCCGCCAATTCCAGCATGATGTTCTATGATGCGGGTGATGGCAGGGTACGCATTAATATGGATACGCAAACGCCTATTCATGGCAGTGGTGCCTTTGCAACCATTACCCTACAATTAAAAGATGAGGGCCATATCAGAAGTATGCCTTTATCTATTGCCCACGCGAATCTTTACGACATTGCGGGACGTGATTTTGTCATCTCTGCCTTACAACGGAAAGTTGAGGCACATCATGCTAAAGCCACAGTGACGGATGTAGAAGAAGTGCCCCTTCTTAAAGACGATGCTGTTGTTACCCCTATAGAAGACTTGTTCTCAAACACGCCGCCCATATCGGAATCGGTTTATAGTGCTTCGGGCACAATCCTTGATCAAAATGGCCAACCCGTCGATGGCGTAACGGTGCAAGTGGCTGATAAAACAGTGATCACCGATGAAACGGGACAATGGAAAATCACTGAACTGCCTAAAGGCCAACATGAAGTGAGCGCGTTTAAAGCAGGCTATACGTTTGATTCACAAGCCTTTACTGTCGAAGACGAGGATGTGGTGATTGCGTTTAGCGATAAGAGTACGCCTCCCGCTAAAGAGTATCTTGCCAGCGGCCAAATCCTTGATGAGTTTGGCAAGCCAATTCCCGGTGTCACCATACAAATTGGCGAGAAAACCGTTGTCACTGATGCCAGTGGGGAGTGGGCAATCACAGATTTGCCAGAAGGCGAGTATCAAGTAATCGCTACCAAAGACAATTATACTTTCCCTGTCAAAGCCTGTGCTGTTGGTAACGATGAAAATTGCACTGTCAAACTGAAACCCGGTTCCGTGCTGAATGTCAAGGTGGTGCCCAATAGCTGGAAACCAGCGCAAGGTGAAAACGTCACTTATACAATTACCGTGACTAATCAGGGCGATGAAATCGCTACCGCTGTCAAGCTAACTGATATCTTGCCTGAAGGAACAAGCCTTGTTTCTATGGCAGCCTTGGAAGGTGGCGAATGCGATGCTGACACCGTGACTTGTAGTTTACCTGATTTACCCCCCGGTGCCACCGCGACAGCGAAACTCGTGATCAACAACGCGCAAGCGAAAGCACTGGTGAATAAGGCCACTGTCACGGCGAATGAATATCCAGATGATGTGCAAATAACGTGG
>JAYQWI020000674.1:0-4902 GCA_035871815.2 Candidatus Parabeggiatoa communis | reverse complement strand
TCATTACCCCGGTTTGTCCTATCGAAGACGATAAGATTTTTGATCCAAACCTGGTCAAAGTCACTCGGCAACATGATGGTTATGCGCTTTATTTTTCGCGTCACCCGATTCCCTACCTGCGCGATGAAAAGCCAGAAAATGGGTCAAAATCGACCCCCTTTTTTGGACACATTGGAGTTTATGCTTATCGACGGGAAGTGCTAGAAGCCTCTCACTCGTTTCCGACAAGCCCTTTAGAGGAAGCAGAAAAGTTAGAACAATTACGCTTCCTGCAAGCCGGTAAACGTATTTTGACTTTGATGACTGCCCATTATCCTATCTCGGTTGATACACAAGCCGATTTAGAACAAGTCTGTGCTATAACAAATTAAATAATTAACATTAATTTTAAAATATCGAATAGAACCCTGATGATGCTGATTATGGCCTGATTGTCGTTGATTTGTTATTTAATCATTTTTTATAATCAGTGTTGATCAGGACAATCAGTCAAATCAGCGTTCTATTTAATAAGCGATTTCTGGTTAGATATAAATTTCCGATGGATTGAATGTGAATAATCCGATAAAGAATCTGTGGTTCCCAAAATACAAAAAAGGCCTTAACGGTGGCAGAGTTTCATGTGAATGAAACCAGTTATAGCATTTCTTAAAATTATTATCGTTATATCTTTCAACAAGTTATAATCAGAAATCATTAATCCTCAGAAAATTATCAGGACATTAAAAGTGAAATATTGTTTCGTTTTCGTCTGCCAACAAGGCCAGCTAGAAATAAAATCTATGCTCTTGGCAGCCTCATTAAAACGTTATTTACGTTGCGACTATGAATTAGTCGCGGCTATTCCACAACCGGCTAGTCGTTGGGGTACCCTTTCAGAGGATACTCAAACCTTAATGCAAATTTTAGGAATACGCTCGGTACCAATAACAAATGAGATTGATGAAAATTATCCCATAGGCAATAAAGTGGCTTGCTTAGGCATCGAAACATCGGCAGAAAAAATCGTTTTTTTAGACAGCGATATCTTATGTTTACGTGAATTTTCCCCTCAATTTGCTGCTCCATTTAGTGCCAAACCGGCCGACTTAAATTTGTTCTTGGCGGATCCGAGTATATGGCAACAAGTCTATGATTTATTTGAATTACCTTTGCCGCTACAGCGGGTAGTTGCCAGCACATCTGGTGAATTGATGCTGCCCTATTTTAATGCCGGTGTGATTGCGGTACAAAATGATATAGGTTTTAAGGCAGTGTGGGAAGAATGTTGTCAAGTGATTGATGCAGCGGATTCAATCAAAAATAAGCGCCCTTGGTTAGATCAAATTGCTTTGCCAGTCGCGGTTGCGCGTTTAAAATTGGAATATCAGTGTTTAGATGAACGTTTTAATTATCCGGTTCATCACAAACCTTTGTTGAAATCTCCACTAACCCCAATTCCTCAAAGAAAGAGACAGGCTTATTTTTCAAAGTCACAAATTGCCCAATTTCTGCAAAGAAAACCCGTCGTAGAAAAAGAGGAATTACCCTTTTTAAGTCATTATCATTGGCCATCTGTGATACGGCGTGAGCCGGTACTTAACAAATTGGTAATGGAATTGGCGGAAACTTATTCATTGTTAAAAAAACTCATTTTAAATTCAACTGAATGGGCACCGTTATTAACGCCTTATACTTTATCACTACCACGTCGCCGTTTATTTTTACGGTCAACTTTAAGCAAACCACAGTCCTTTTTACAAGCGAATCAACCAGAAGCCATTATTACCGGCATACCCCGTAGCGGCACAAGTTATTTATGCCGTTTATTGCATAGTGTGCAAGATTGTGTTGTCATTAACGAACCGTCAGCGATATTTACACCTTTAGCTAATGAATTACCCCCTTGGCAAATTGCTATTTATTATCAAACATTACGGCGCGATATTTTAGATGGACAACCTGTCGAAAATAAAGTGCATAACGGTCAAATTATTGAAGATACCGCAGCCATTGATGTCAGGAGCCACTACCACCCTCAAATCAGTCGCCCAGATTTTTTGCTGGCTACCAAAAACACGTTAAGCTATCTGGCACGAATACCTCAATTAAAAGAAGTCTTGCCTCATGCTACAATGATTGCCTGTGTACGTCATCCATTGGACACCATTGCTTCATGGAAATCGAGCTTTCCCCATCTCAAACATGCCATAGTCACGCAATTTACCGTCGGACATGTTAATGATCCCTTTTTACCACAATGGCAACGTCACCGTTTAGCAGAAATTGCGGCAACAGATGAAGACTTTTTAAAACGAGCATTGCTGTGGCGTTATTTAGCCGAGTGTTTGTTGACTTATGCACATAGCATGACGTTAATACACTATGAAGAGCTTGTGCGTCAACCGACTAAAGCATTAAAAACCATTTTACAGCAAATCCCTAATGCCCCCCCTTTCTATTGCAGCGAAAAAATAACGCCTTCAGTAATTAGGCAAAAGCGCAAAATATTAGAGGTTGATGACATTCAAGCGATTGGTGATATTTGTAATCAACACGCGATAGCGTTAGGATATCACATTTGAATGACAAGATTTGGAAATTGGCGTGATTGCAATCCCTTGTGCTTGCCCTGTGTGATTGATTGTAGGGGCAATCCCTTGTGGTTGCCCTTGGTTGCACGTCCGCGTTTTGCAAGTCCTTCTTGAGACATTAAAATTATGATTCAACTCAATAACGATACTATCATCCATTTAGATGCACCCACAGTTACAACGTCAAAATTAAAAAACACACCCATTCAGGGGTGGATTGTTTGTAACTCTACTGTAAATAAGGTATGGATCTCAGCCCGTTCTCAGCATGAACTCAAATGGGTTGAGCGTCCAGATGTGATTAACGCTTTTCCCTCTTATTCTGAAGTCAAAGGATTTGTTGGCATTGTGCCTACAAACGAACTTAATGGCAATTCAATAACGCTTTTCTGCCAAGTCGGAGAAAACGTGTTATCACATACCTTTCCTTTAGAAGAAAGTGAAGAACAAGCTAACATATCTTCGACACTGGACTTTTTAAAAGCCATTAATAACCAGTTGTATGCTGATGACGTTGCCCAAAAAAGAAGTTGCCTTGAATCAACGCCTATTCACATAAACCTTGAAATGACCAATCGTTGTAATTTATCTTGTCCGACTTGTGCCAGAAATTATTGGGATGAAGCCAAAAATCCTATCGGCGAGATGGATACCAAAATGATTGAATTGCTTTCTCCTTATTTAGAGCGAGCTTCTTACGTGGGATTATTAGGCTATGGGGAAGCCGTTCTTTCAACTCAATTTAAACCGATTGTTTCCCTGATTACTCAATTTAAACCCACGTTCGGCATGTTTAATAACGGAACAACGTTGGGAAGCAGACAGGTTGACTTTATTTTAGACACTGGAATCAATGGGCTAGTAATAAGCATTGATGGTGCCGATGAAAAAACGGTTCAACACACCAGAACAGCCTCTTTAAAAAAGATTTTAAGAAATGTGAATTATTTGAGGAATAGAAGTGTTGAACGTAACATGAAGGCACCGCAACTCAGTTTAAGTTTTACGGCCAGCCAGAGGAATATTAATCAATTGATTCAATTGATTGATTTAGCTAAGGAAAATGGTTTTGTAGAGATTCATATAGGGATGGCGAAAATATTTCATCCTTCTCTAGTAGCGGAATCTTTATTTCTGGCTCAAGAACACGCGACTCAAAAATTTGTCGAAGCACAAGAATATGGGGAAAAACAAGGCATTAAAGTCAATATTCCTCCCCTATTTGGTGCCACGGTTTCATGTCAGCAGCCATTTGAACTGTTCATGGTAAAGTGGAATGGTAATGTTCGACTATGCTGTAGCACTGCTATAGAATCAGAACCTCCCCTCTATATTAATACGGGCAATCTTTACAAAGAGTCATTAGAACAACTGTGGAATGGAGAAATGGCACAAAGTGTCCGTTCTGGCTTACTTGGTTTAGGAGAAATGAATGAAATTTGTGCGAAATGTCCTTATACGAAGTGTACTTTAGAACGTTATACTCGATTGCTTCAGGTCTCTAATTGATGTCATAATGAGAGACGCACGGCCGTGCGTCTCTTTTCAATTTTTCTGACTCGTTTTAAAATGAGCAAATCGTGAGTGGTAAAACCCGTTATTTCAGTTTCCGGGAAAGCCTATTCACATTCAATACCGAAGGGGGTTGTTGATGGTTCAATGACTTCCCTAGGTTTCACATTCAACCCCTTCCTTTTTTTTCAAAGGGGTGGAGGGATTTAATGATGTTGTACTTTTCTCTACTCTTCTTCTGGCTGTTTTTTATCCTCTCTTTAAAACGCTTTCACCCAGCACGATTCTTGAGCCGTTTTGCCGGTGTCTGGTTTATCGGCATCACGCTGGGCTTTATACCAGTTGTTTCTGCTGAAACAGATTGCAATGCCGTCACTTGCGATGCAAAAGGGGAAAATTGTGAACGGGTTTCTTTAATGCCGCTTGAACAGTGTGAAACGCTGTTAGCACTTTATGGCAGTACTGATGGCCCTAATTGGAAAAACAAGGCGGGTTGGCAAACGACTAATGAACCACGCGATTTTGAACACGTTGTCACAGATGAGAAGGGTAATGTCATTGCCTTGAATCTCTATAACAATAGATTAAGTGGCCCATTACCTGATTTAAGTGCTTTGACGAATTTAGAAGAACTCAATCTCTATCAAAATAAACTCACTGGGGTTTTTCCAGATTTGTCAAAATTAACTCACTTAAAGAAAGTGAATTTTAGAAATAATCGCTTGACTGGCTCCATTCCTGATTTAAGTGCCCTGATCAATTTGGAAAACATGTCACTTTATGCCAATCAACTTTGTGGGCCGATACCCGATTTAAG
>JAYQWI020000673.1:0-4038 GCA_035871815.2 Candidatus Parabeggiatoa communis | reverse complement strand
TTTGCCACGGAAAAACACGGAAAAACACGGCAATATTCCGTGCTTTCTGTGTCATTCCGTGGCTAATATCCCAATTCGCTTATTGAAGTTGTTCTACAAGGTAAAAGTAAACCCGTCTATTAATGCTCCTGGTAACCGCGTACTGCCGGTTGATCTGACTTCATAAGTATCTGTTTCCATGAGAAATGCCCTTTCGGCCGTTAATGCGAGCAGCTTTTTTCCTAACATGTTGTAAAGCGTTTCATCAAATCGCATGACATTCAAAGGGGCCTTGATCTCGCCGTTTTCTACCCAGAAGCTGGCAAAACGTGTCATGCCCGTTATCCGACAGGCGGCGCGATCAGAATAGTTCAAATACCACAGGTTATTAATATAAATACCGGTGTCTAGGGCTTTTAGAATCTGATCTTGTTGCAAATCGCCGGGGGCTAAGTCTAGCGAGTTTGGGCTTTCATCTTCATTCGCGCCGTTTGTTTCTACTTTATATTCTTTTGCGGAACGCGGCGAAATCAGGGCTGATTTGTAAACGCCTGATGTGATCAACGGCACTTGGGCGGGCTTGATAAAGCCTTCAGATTGAAACGCTGGGGCTAAGCCTTCTGCGGTGTTTTCAATCAGATTGATGCTGGGGTGTAAATGTTGTGCGGGTTCTTCAAGCATTCGCAATAAGGGACTGTCTTTGGTGCGTTGCGCTTTCAGTCCAAAACCGCCCCAACCGAGCAGGTTGATAATGTCATATAGGGCCGTGGGGGCCAGATAAACCCGATATTGCCCCGGTTCAATCGTGCGAGGGCTTTGTTTCATCCATTCTAACTGGGCCAGTGATTGCGTGATCCGCTCTTCAAAAGTGGCCTGTTCCCATTTGAATCCGGCGTAAGCTGATTTAACGGCCTTATCTTTATCGTGGTAAAAACTCCAGTCTAAATTGAAGCTGTGATGACTGTGCCAGTTGCGTTGCCCCAATGAATTGGCAAAGCCGGTAAACAGGCCGCCAGCGGCATAAAGGCCTACAAAATCATGGCCTTGAATGGCTTCTGTGATCGTTAAAGCTTCTTCAGGTTCCGGTAATGGGTTGAGGTTTATCGATTCAGTAGACTGTACTTCTGTCGCATACAGTAAATAAGGATCTTCAGGACTGTCTCGCAGTTGATCGCGTAATGTTGATAACAAATCCTTCACTTGCTCATAATCGCTACTGGTATTGCCACTGAGTGCCAATTGTCCACGGGTATGACGTTGGCCTTTGATCAAATCAATTTCAAGATAACGCTGTTCAACACTGCTCGGTTGACGGACTTTGCCCTTGTTAAAGCGAATAAAATCAGATTTCTCTGCAATCAATTCGCATAAATAAACTTCATCGTTTTGTAATTGCTGATCGATAAAATCAGCCAGTGCATAAAAATAATCTTGCATTAAACGCCTCCAAACACATCAACATCGCTAAAGACACAAGTGGGAGCAGCATGGCTTACTCGTATCGCCTGATTGGGTTCACCCTTACCACAATTTGGCAAACCAAATACCTCAACCGTATCCGCATTGCCAACTTGTTTCAGATTGCGCCAAAAGGTGGCCGAAATGCCTCGGTAATTCGGGTTTTTCACGACTTGGGTTAATGCCCCATTTTCAATCAATTGGCCCCATTCACAACCAAATTGGAATTTATTGCGCGAATCATCAATCGACCAAGATAAATTGGTTTTCATCAGAATCCCGCGCTCAATTGAGCGAATCATTTCTTCAAAACGGCTTTCACCTGGTTCCACATTCAGATTGGCTATGCGATCAATTGGGGGACGATTCCAGCTACTTGCTCTGGCATTCGCGACACCCGCTAACCCTGCACGCGCCTGTGAGACGGTGCCCCCTAATGGCATGACCAAAATACCCTCACGAATGAGATAGTTTTTTTCAGCGGGCAAGCCTTCATCATCAAAACCATAACTCGCTAATTCTGTCGAAATCGTGGGATCAAACGTGACATTCAGCAATGGCGAGCCATATTGATAATGGCCAAACATATCCAACGTGACAAAACTGGTGCCCGCATAATTGCGTTCATCGCCTAAAATTCTATCTAATTCTATCGGATGTCCAATGGATTCATGGATTTGCAAAATCATTTGATCAGGCATCAACATTAAATCCATTTTTTGATCTGGGCACACGGTTGCGGCCAACAATTGCAAAGCTTCTTCAGCCACTTTGTGCCCTTTACCCACAAAATCGGTTTGCTCCAAAATTTCTAAACCGCCTTGCCACCCGTAACCGTAACCGCCAAAAGAGCGATATTGCGTTTCAACACCTTGATTGGCCGTTACCCCCACACTGGGCATTAGATACTGATGAGATTGTCTGATCTCACCGCCTTGGTTGGTTAAATAGAGTTGCTCTGTTTGTACTGATTCCAGCGAAGCTTGCCAATCAACGATTTTGTCATTGAGTTGACATTGTGCCGATTCACGGTGTAATAAGTCCAGTTTGTCGGCAAGAGAGACACTATCCCATGGTTTTTCCACCACAGAGGCGTATTCACCCTGCGCGTGTGGCATAGCGATTTTGGAAAAATCGGTTATCGTCTTTTCCCGGCTAGACTCGGCCCATCGTTTTGCCCGTGAAATGGCATGACGTAGGCCCTCTACGCTAAAATCACTGGTTGCCGCGTAACCCAAACCGCCGCGTTCAATCACGGTTATCATCAGGCCCCTATCGTGTTTAGAGGTAGGGGGCTCTGCAATGTTTTGTCGCACTTGGAGTTCTTCAGAACGTTCTTCGACATAGCGTAGCGAACAAAATTCAACCTGAGGCATGACTTGTTTAAAACGTTGTTTAATTAATTTCTCATTTTTCATTTTTCATCTTTTACAGTTATCAGTTATCAGTTATCAGTTATCGTAATTATAAATTTATTGGGTTAAAATAGATTTTGCCACGGAAAAACACGGAAAAACACGGAAATATTCCGTGCATTGAAGTGTCACTCTGTGGCTTTTAATCATCCCAATTTATAACTGATAACTGATAACTGAATATGACTGAGAATATACTTGATCCGCTTCTTTTTTGGATGTGGTTCTTTTTTGTCCTGATAAGTCTCTACTCTTTTGTGAGTGCGATGTTGCGATTGGGCTGGCTGACCCCAAAAAAATTTGTCTATCTCGTGTTATTGCCTGGTTTGCTGGTAATGGGAGGCTTGAGCCTTGTTAATGCCAGTTTGGTTTTTATTAATCCTGATAAAGTGGGTGTCGTGATTTCAGTCTTTTCAGAAGGGGGGGTGCAAGAAAAACCCATTCAAGCTGGCAGACATTGGATTGTGCCTTTGTTTGAAACCGTGGTCGTTTATCCTATTGGCATACAAACTTATACCATGTCAAGCAAGGCGATGGAAGGACATAAAATGGGTGATGACTCAATCACAGCACGAACTAGAGATGGAAAAGAGGTTCATATTGATTGTTCTCTTACTTTTAGGATTGATCCCGATAAGGTGATTGAATTACATAAAGTATGGCAAGATAGATATGTGAACGTGTTTATTCGTCCGGTGCTACGCTCCATGATCCGAACCGATGTTTCACAATATACGCTTGAGGCCGTCAACAGTAACAAACGGCGGACGCTTGAAAATAATTTCAAAAGACATTTGGAAAAAGTGGTAACCCAAAATGGCTTGGTATTTGATCAGTTTTTCTTGCGTAATATTGCCTTTTCATCTGAATACATGGCAGCACAGAAAAAACAGCAAACCGCAAAAGCACAGGCTGAAGCGGAAGCACAAGCGATTATTATCAAGGCGAAAGCCGAAGCCGAAGCAAAACGCATACTGGGAGATGAGTGAACAGTTATCAGTTATCAGTTATCAGTTATCAGTGAACAGTCATCAATTTTTGATCTTTCATTAGATATTCAACTTAATTATTGAGAGAATCGATCTAAAACCAATCTCACGCTTTTCGCTGTGGCGCTTCGGTACTTTATCCTTTGCCTCGAAAGCTGTTTAATCAGTATGCTATCATGATAACTGATAACTGATAA
>JAYQWI020000672.1:0-3712 GCA_035871815.2 Candidatus Parabeggiatoa communis | reverse complement strand
ACTGTATTGAACCATTAGATTTTGTACAAGATGAAAAGGGTTTAGAACACTGTAACGCGCTTTTGATCGCGGCGGGATATCAGGCTTTGGATGATCAAGAAGCTAGGCTCTACGGTTTACAGAAAACGAAAACAGATTGGGGAGAAGTGCCTGATATTTCCAATTTCTATGGACGCATTCAAGACTTGGAGACGCTAACACAATGGATTGTGAGTGATAAATGCCGTTTTGTGAATGTGTTAGGTATGGGAGGAATTGGTAAAACCACACTTTCTGCTAAATTGGCACAAGACATTCAAAATGAATTTCATTATGTGATGTGGCGCAGTCTCCGTGAAGCACCCCCTGTCGAAAAAATACTGACAGATGCGATCAATTTCTTTTCTAATAATAAGGAGATTAAGTTACAAAATACGCTTGGCGAAAGCATCACGCGATTGATTGACTATTTACGCGAGTCACGCTGTTTGTTGGTACTGGATAATGCGGAATCAATTTTGCAAAGTGGTACTTTCGCTGGGCGATATCAAGCAGGATATGAAGGGTATGCTGAACTGATTAAACGAGTGGCGGAATGTCATCATCAAAGTTGTTTGGTGCTAACCAGCCGTGAAAAGCCCAAAAACATGTTACAAGAGGGGGAGAACTATCCGATTCGCTCATTACAGTTATCGGGTTTGGAGGAATTAGCGGGACAACAATTCTTTACCAAAACCGATGAGATGATCTTTTCAGAGGCCGATAGGAAAAAAATCATTCACTATTATGGTGGAAACCCACTGGCATTACAAATTGTGCTGGCTGATATTCAAGATTGGCCGAATGAGGATAGCTTAAAATGGATAGCCAGTTTAGAGGACAGTCTCTTGGCTTTTGAACGGATTGAGGAACTTTTAGACTCCCAATTTGATCGCTTATCAAAGCCTGAGAAGGTTGTCATTTATTGGTTAGCGATCAATCGTGAGCCCGTTTCCCTTTTTTATTTGAAAGCTGATATTGTCTCTCGAAATATAAAAAACCAAGTAGTCAAGACAGTTAAATCTTTGATAAGGCGCTCATTGATTGAGAAAGTCACCGATGGCTTCACACTCCAAAATGTCGTGATGGAGTATTGTACAGAACGATTAATTGATAAAGTTGTTGAGCATATTAGTCAAAATCGGCTTGCCCTCTTTAATCGTCATGCTCTGATGAAAGCTACGGCCAAAGATTATGTGAGAAAGACACAGATTCGTCTGATACTTCAACCGATTTGGGAGAGCTTGAGCAATAAAATGGGGCCAGAAGGGGCTGAAAATCATTTAAAACAACTTCTCTCAACTTTACAAAAACAGTCACCACGAAAACCAGGTTATCTCGCGGGTAACGTTTTGAATCTCTTATGTCAAATGGGAAGGGATTTAAGCAGTGCTGATTTTTCAGATTTAACGATTCGACAAGCCTATCTCCAAGGCATGAATTTGCATCAGATCAATTTTTCCCATTCTGACTTTGCCCAATCTGTTTTTACGCGCATCTTTGGTAATATCTTATGCATGGTTTTTAGTCCAGATGGAAAACGCTTAGCAACAGGTGATGTGAATGGACAAATTCATTTGTGGGAGGTGGATAATAATGAACATATTTTAACGATTCCAGCACATCATTATTGGATATATTCAGTGGCCTTTTCGTCCAGTAGTCGTCGTCTGGCAAGTGCAAGTTCAGATCAAACCGTGAAAATATGGGATGCTGAGAATGGTCAATGCATCCAAATATTACAACGCACGGCGACCGTTTTTTCCGTCAACTTTAGTCCGTCAAATGAGAATATCTTAGCGACTGCCGGCCGTAATCATACCGTGAAGCTTTGGGAAATAGAAGAAAATCAATGTATTATGCAATTTAAACATGAGGGTACCGTTTTTTCAGCTGCCTTTAGTCCTAATGGTAACAAACTCGTCAGTGGCAGTGATGATAAGCTGGTGAGAATCTGGGATACGAATCAGGGTACTTGCCTTCATACCTTGAGAGGACACACGCAGTCAGTACAATCAGTGGCCTTTGATCCAAAGGGTCAATGGGTTGCGAGTGGCAGTCACGATAACACGGTGAAAATATGGGATGTCAATCAAGGTGAATGTCTGCATACTTTACAAGAACATCATAACAGTATTTGGTCAGTGGTTTTTAGTCCCACGGGTCAATTTTTGGCGAGTAGTAGTGAGGATCAAACCGTCAAAATCTGGGCCATTCCGGCTAACCAATTTGCCAAAATCACTCGTTTTAAAACCTTGCCGCACGACAATAGAGTGAGAACAATTGCATTCAGTTTTCGGGACAACATACTGGCCAGTGCTAATCATGATCAAAGCGTTAAAATCTGGGATATCCGTCAGGGGAGTTGTCTCAATACTTGGCAAGGATATAGTCATTGGATCAGAACACTTACCTTTAGTACTAAGGAGGCGCATTTGTTAGCTAGCGGTCATTATGATCACACTGTGAAACTTTGGAATATTCGTGATGGCAAATGCATTCATATTTTGCGAGGGCATGATAATCTGATCGGTTCATTGGCATTCAGTCCCAATGGTCAAATTCTCGCCAGTGCGAGTAGTGATCGAAGCATAAAACTTTGGAATGTTGCTAACGGTCAAGGCATTAAAACATTTTTTGGGCATCAGGGGCCAGTCTAGTCAGTGGCCTTTAGTCCCAATGGTCAATTACTGGCCAGTGGCAGTGAAGACAAATTGCTCAAGCTATGGCATCTTAATGACGAGAAAGGAGAAGCTTTCAAAACGTTAGCAGGGCATAACGAGTGGCTTAAAAGCGTGATATTCAGTCCCAATGGTCAATTTCTTGCCAGTGGTAGTGAAGACAAGTGCGTCATGATCTGGAATATGAATGATCTTGCTCAAAGGCCCAAAGTTTTACAACATCAACGTCGAATCATCTCACTAACGTTTAGTCATGATAGTCAGTTTCTTGCCAGTGCGAGTAATGGTGATAGAACGATCAAAATTTGGGATACCGCGAATTGGCAATGCCGATGTACGTTAGAAACCTCCAAACAAATCTTCTCAGTTGCTTTCAGTCCAGATGATGAAATCTTAGTCAGTGGCGGTGAAAACAGCATCATGATATGGGATATGCGTCATCATCAATGTCTTCACAGTTTATTCGGAAAAAATCATAACATTTTTTCAGTCGCATTCAATCCTGATGGCCAAACCATAGCCAGTAGTGGTGATGAAGGGATAATTGAAATTTGGGAAGTCAAGACGGGCCAGTGCATTAAAAGATTGTTCACGCGAAAACCTTATGACAATATGAACATCAATGGGGTGAAAGGTTTAACGGCGGTTCAAAAAACTTCGCTAAAAATGTTGGGGGCTGTGGAAGAGGGGAAATGAAATTAGAAAAGCGTCAAAGCTCTCATTTCTCGTTGTAAAGTGGAAAATGGATCGTTTGAGTTTTGGAAAATTAAGATATTTTTTAGAACCTATTTATATCTATTTTTAATATCAATGGTTCGGACAGTTTTAAAGTCATAAAATAAGGCTTTATAAGGGCTTGATTTTACTGGGCTGAATTAAATCAAACTCAGATTTTGGGTTGAGTTGCATTTAATTATATGTTCTAAAAATAAGGCTTTACGCCTATTGAAGTTATACCTTTAAAAACTGTCCGAACCATTGAATATTAGAGTAGTCCGAAAATAAGGGTTTTA
>JAYQWI020000671.1:0-6132 GCA_035871815.2 Candidatus Parabeggiatoa communis | reverse complement strand
ATGTTTTTTGGGAATGCGCCTGGGTTGCTGACTGAGATATTTTTTTGGCCTATCTATTTTCATGCTGATTTGGTTTTTTAAAGTATCAAAAATACATAAAAATATCTAACACTATGTTCCACCGGGGGCTATGATCTCGCTACGCTCGGAACCTATTTTCACATTCAACACCTTTGGGATTGTTAAACCCTATTTTTTATATGTATCTCTAATATTTTTGAGAAACAACAAACTAGCATGAACCGAAAATATAAATCCCGTATAAACATCAATTTACCAATAATTTGAACATTGAGTATAATGTTTTCACTAAAGACAGATAAAACTCATTTACCCGTTAAAGCTTAAGCACTGCGTTTTGTATAACAATTATAATAAATCTTATGATGCCGCTTTACCCAACTTAACCCGCCCCAATATTCACTCATTAACGCCGAACACAATCCAAATTGATTACCCCAATAATGTTTATCCAAACTCAACACGGGTGTTGAAAAAATATTCAGCATCTTAAAACAATTAATAACACTGATGTCATCACAATTGCCCCTAAACTGAAGTTTTGGATTCCAAATGCTGTCTGAGGTAGTGCTGTAATGTGGGTGATATGATAAAACACTGATTTAACTGATTATGCCTGATTTACGCTGATGAACAGTCATAAAAATATTTTATCACTGATAACATTGATAACTGATAATTGATAGTTTATCACTTATATTCGCCTTTCGGTCTAGGCCTCTTGTCCTTTTAATTTTTCTCTGTCATAAATACGCGCTTCATTTTCATCTGTAGGTAGTGTTCGGTTTTGCCACGTTCACGCCTGTACTCAAAATGTTTATGTTGTTAATATTTATAAAATAAATTACTTATATTTAATAATTAAGATATCATCATGGCACACTTCAGCATGATAGACTGTTATCAGTAACACAGGATAGATTTTTTTTCTGAATAGTGTAAAATGTGTTCCGCTTTTAATAAACCAAGCTAATAGAAGGTGACATCACCCAAATAAATTTTTATCTGCCCTCACATTTAGGTTAGGGCAAGCAACTTGTTGAAGATAGGCTATATTTTTTGTATTTAAAAAAAATTGTTCGCTTGGACAATGAAAGCAAAGCCATGCAGTGAAAGCAAAACCATGCAAAGTGCTTTGCAACAAATAAAGGAATGGCAATATACGACAAAGTTGCAAGTGCAAGGTGTTAAACGTATTTGAGGTATTGGTGTGATCGTAGAAAGCAAACAGGTTTGTGTAGAAAGTGTATTATTGTACCTTGCATTCAGCTAATGACTTTAATTAATTTTAAAGGAGAACGAAATGACGCCTAAATTCTTACCCTTAATAAGGGCTACATGCTTTACCGCTTTGCTGGGGATTACGCCATTGAGTTTGTGGGCGGCAGATTTGCCCAGTTTGGGTAGTGCCCAAGCATTGGATGCCAATAACCAGCCCATTGAAAGCACCGCTACATTTTCAGGAGGAATTTCTGTAGCAGAGGGTGTTTTCATGAGTGGGGGCAACGTGAATGCAGGAAGCCCGGTCAATATTGTGGGCGAAATCACGGTTGATCCCAACCATGTTGGACAAGTCGCTGATATTGTTGCTTATGTCAGTTTTGCCACGTTAGATGATCCGGCAAATCCGGCGTTACTCACCTTGGGAGAAAAGGGTGCTATAGTACCTTGGACTTCACAACCGGCTGATTTACTCGCTTTTATCCCGCAAATTACCTTGCCAGCGACTCAGCGCGTGGAAATTTACAACAATCCGTTGCCAGAAGGCAAAGTGCAAATCTTCTTTGGGTATTTGTTGGATGATGCTTTGGTAGTTACACAGCAACCAATTGATATTGTTATAGAAAGTATACCCGAGCCAATAGAAACAGAAACGGCTCCGATAGAAATAACAGAAGGGGATACACCGATTGATCCCAGTCCAATGTTGTTGCCAGAAGAGGATCGTTTAGTGGGGCAATTAGCCTATCGTTGGCCAAATGGTTCTACATTAAAAGTCGGTTTTGATTTCAGCGGGGCCAATTTTAGCTATCAACCCGCAGTCTGCTATAGAGGCATGTCAAATAGCGCCTGTAAAGAAACCTTGATCCAAAACGTGATTAACGCTGCCAGTAGTTGGAGTCAATATGGCAATATCTATTTTAGACGTTCTTCTTGGCAAGATGCCGATATTCGGGTGCAGTTTCAGGAAAAAGGCTCCTGGTCGTATGTGGGAAAGGTGGCAAAACAGATTGGTCGTGATAAAGCCACGTTAAATTTGGCTCTGAGTTTCCTGCAACCCAGTAAAGGCTTTAGAGCTACCACTATTCATGAATTTGGTCATGCAATTGGCTTACGTCATGAACATATCAGCCCCAATGTGGCTTACAATTGGAATGAGGCTCAGATCATAGCCGATATGCAGCGGCAAGGTTGGGATGCTGAGAAAATACGGCGCAGCATTATCGACAATTTATTGAAAAGCAATTCCAGAAGTGCGTTTTTTACCACGCGCTTTGATCCCAAATCCATTATGATTTATAGCATTCCTAAAGACTGGGTTTCAGCATCAGATTTAGCCAATTCACAGAAATGTCCTGATGCGACAACTAGCCGCTATTGTGTGGGTTATAATAGCGAATTGTCCGACATGGACAAACAAGGCATTGCTCAATTTTACCCACGCAACCAGACACAAAGTGGTGTTTGTTCGTTTAATTACAATCCCAGCAATTATCGTCCCGGCACCTTAGGATGGGATGGACATACTGGCCAAATTGCCTTTAATAACCCCACCAATTCAACGGTGAGAGTGACTTTATATCATCCCGATATGCCCTATTCGCCTTACTGGGTTCAAGATATTCCTGCCCGCAAGAATTATTGGGTATTATATGGTTCGCAAATTAGTATGGATTGGGGCATTCAAGTTGACGATTCGCCGATTTGCATTGTCAAAACGGTTTCTGACTGGAGAACTTCGTATTTTCAGGCATCGCCAACACGGATACCGGGAAGATAAATTAAATCAGTTTAGTACAGCGGATTAGTTTATTTCATTAATCCGCTCTACTTATTTAGAGGAACAAAAAAATGCGCTATTTAATTTTTTGTTATTGCTTTCTCGTTTCTCCTGTTTTTGCGATTTACGATTTAGTTTCCATTGACATCACTCCCAGCAGTGAAGGCACAAAATTTTGTTTTTTCCTAGATACCGCTGAACAAGAAATGTATCTGGCAATGACTGCTGACAATAATCCAGAATTTTTGTTTTTTAACGAAAAACTGGCTTTATCCCCCCAGCAACCAGATACTATCCCCCCTGTTTTTCTGGGCAAAAAAATGCGCCCCAGTTGTTTTGGCCCTTTTTCCAATGAGACATTACAAAATATAAAATTGTACGCAGGAGTCGGTGCTAATTTTGAGGAGATCGTTACCCAGCAAAAATACATCCCGTTTTTTAATGGTTTTCCCACGTTATCCAAGGATGAAAAAGCATGGACTGTCATGGTTTACTTGGTTGGCTCCAGTTTGGAAAGAGAAGTCGGACCAAGGGGGGGAGTTACCAAAGGGTATGGCAGCAAGGATATTTTAGAAATGTTGGCCGGTACTCGTCAATCCAATAGCAACAATGTCAATGTCGTTATCTCAACCGGTGGTTCGGCGCGTGCAGGCTGGCAAACGGTTAAACGTTCTCTCATTCGCGATGGACACCAATATGTCTTAGAAGATTTAGGCCGTCAAAATATGTCAAATCCACAAACCTTGAGTGATTTTGTGATATGGGCTAAAACCCAATTTCCCGCGCAACACTATGCCCTTATTCTATGGGATCATGGGGGCGGCACTCAGGGTATAGGGCAAGACACTTCTCAAAATCAAAAAGCCGAGATGATGAGCTTTAATGATTTGCATCACAGCTATCAAACTATCCGTAGTGGTATCGACAAACCACTTGATATCGTGGTTTATGATGCTTGTCTGATGGCTTCGATAGAGGTGGCTGAAATCACCGCAACGGTGACTAACGCGATGGCGGGCTCTGCTGAGTTGGAACCTGGGCATGGTATTGACTATGCTCACCTATTGAGTCATCTCGCCACAAACCCACCCGATAATGGGCTGGCCTTTGGGAGCCTTGTCAAAACGGGCTACATTCAACAGACTAAAGATAAAAAAACGTTTGAACAGTCACAAATTACCTACAGCGTTTTTGATTTGACGCAAATAGCCTCCTTTGGTGGGACTTTCAATAATTTTGCCTTTGAATTTAATGCGCTACTGGAAAAACTCGCGTTTCAAGACTATGAACGACTCAGTCGTGGTCTCATTCGTGCGCCCGGCTACCCTGCCATACAAACGGGGAGCTTACGCGCCTTAAACAGTGACAATATTCGCATTGATTTATATAGTCTCCTGCAAACGGTTGGGCCAGATTTTTTGACACTGAAAATTTATGCGGCTCAGTTGCTGACTCTTATTGACAAAATGGTAGTCGATTATGAGGGCAATATAGCTGCCCTTGATCCCAATGCAGGGCGCGTCAGTCTGGATATTGGCAATGATAAATCTTATTTAACTGTCCTGCCGGAAGCTTATAGCTTGCTCAGTGAAGGCTTAGACTTTTATAACCGCCAAAGACAAAATGATTCTTATGTCCCTGAAGGGGAGTTGGTGTGTCCAAAAGGCTTGATTTGTGCTTTTGCTCAATGGCTTGAATTGGCAGGGGAAGACATTCTGGGGATTGAGGCTTATTTTGGGCAAGCTGAGAACTCAACGGTTTATTTGATTGACCCCGCTTTTTATCAGTATCGAGAATTGACCGAAGAGTTAGAACTCGGTGTTAATGGCCATCAAGCCTGTCAATATCAACTGTGTGTAAGTGAGACGCAGTGTGAGGATATCACTTTGACTCAGCAAGGCAATCAGTTACTGGCTGATATCGTTCTTAACGATTCTCCAACCGTCTTATCTTTTTGCAATCATGATGATAAGTGGTTGGCTTGTGGCGTAGCCCAACAAACGGATGGCATTTGGGGACGCAATGAGGGCTTGTATTCTGAGGACAGTCTTATCCCTAGCACTTTACATGTTCAAGGGAATAAAACGGAACAGCGGCAAGGTAAGACATTGAGGGTTCATGATCCCGTTCAAGTTCGTTTAAAGAAAAGTTGTGATCAAGAGAAGGCGGCTATTTGGGCTATATATTATAGTTTAAATCAGCGGAGAAAAATTGAACTCTTGTGTGACAGTGGGGATTGTGTTTGTCAGCCTGATGATACTGATCAGAGTTGTAAAGAGATTGGTTTTAAGGCTGGGGTGTATCTCACTCAGTAAGTTTGATTTTGAGTTCAAACGTAGTTGCCCACCATTCAGGCCTTCGCAAAATAAATTTGGTTTGAAAATCGGGCCTTTAATATTTATCTTGATAAACAATGATAATGACCTTTATATAATAATGGATTAAAATCAAGCATAAGCTCGATTCAATCCGTTTCAATTATACAATCCGTTATTGCTTTATAATTATTTCTTATATAAACTGTTTTTAGTGCTTGATCTGTAGTCAGAGGTTTAATAAACATGTTGAAAGAAATAAAATTGTCTGGCTTTAAATCTATTCAAAAAATGGAGGTGGAGCTCAAAAAAATTAACGTTTTAATCGGTGCAAATGGTGCGGGTAAATCGAATTTCATCGATTTTTTTCGCCTATTAATCTCATTATCAAACAATCGATTACAATTTTACATGCGACGAAACGGGGGAGCTAATGCCTTACTGCATTATGGCATCAAGACAACCCCGAAAATAACAAGCCATCTCCATCTCAATACTGACAACGGAAACGGTGTGTATGGTTTCACGCTATCGCTCGCGCCAGTGAATACCCTGATCATTGAAGAATATACTCACCCAAGCTCAACGGTTATTGGAAAAGTGGGAGAAGAAAGCTTATTTTTTCTTGAGAGGCAAGACAATAAAGCAGATACGCCTTTGAATAAGGCTATGCGAAATGAAATCAATCGGTATCGCGCTTTTCATTTCCATGATACGTCTGAAACCACCTACATGCGTGGTAACTGCGATATTAATAATAATCGAATCCTTCTGAGAGATGGTAGCAATTTGGCG
>JAYQWI020000670.1:0-2995 GCA_035871815.2 Candidatus Parabeggiatoa communis | reverse complement strand
GAACAGAAAGTCTCTGAAAGGACTCAAGCACTTTCGCATGCCCTGGAAAATTTAAAAAGCACCCAAAAACAACTCATTGAAGCTGAAAAGATGGCCTCTCTAGGTGGTTTAGTTGCGGGCGTGGCTCACGAAATTAATACCCCGGTTGGCGTCAGTTTTTCCGCCAGTTCCTTTTTAGAACAAGAAACCCAGAACTTTCTCAAACTCTATCAAAGTGGAACGATGAAACGTTCTGATTTGAATGCGTTTCTTGAGACGGTGAGTGAAAGTAGTGCTTTAACGGTGTCGAATTTGAAACGGGCAGTTGAATTAATCAAGAGTTTCAAACAAGTCGCAGTTGATCAAACCACCGAGGAAAAACGGACTTTCAACTTGAAGCGTTATCTTGATGAAATTTTACTCAACCTTCGCCCCAAACTGAAACAAACTCAACATCACATTGAGATTCAGGGTGATGACAATCTCAGTTTAAACAGTTATCCCGGGACATTTTCACAAATTATCACTAATATGGTGATGAATTCACTCATACATGCGTATGAAAAGGAGGAGTTCGGCACTTTAACGCTTAATTACCAAACGCAAGCCGATAAAGTTATTTTGCAATATCAAGACGATGGTAAAGGAATGCCACCTGATGTATTAAGTCGTGTTTTTGATCCCTTTTTCACCACCAATCGTAGCCAAGGCGGGACTGGATTAGGACTGCATATCGTCTATAATCTGGTTACCCAAAAGCTCAAAGGGGAAATTTCGGTCGAAAGCCAAGTGGGTCAAGGCACCACTTTTAGAATTGAATTGCCATTTTAGTCTTAGGAATATCAAAAAAATAAATTATCCCGCAGGGCTACTCTATGCACACAAATTATTTGTAACAAACTGTCGGCTCACGCAGAGCCGCAGAGCCGCAGAGAATGAGAGAAATTAAACAAACCGGCTTGAATTAGACTTTTGGGATTTATTTTTTTGGAACTTCCTTAAGTACAACGAATAATGAGTGCCGGAGTACTCGAATACACAGTCCACCTTGAAATAAATTTCAAGGCTAAAAGCTAAAGTACCCTAAAGGGCACTAAGGAATTAAGGGATTTTTTAGCTGGCTTTAGCCTGCTTGAGCTTTTAGCCTTATAATTTATTATAAGGTTGGATGGTACGGGTATTTCCGCGTTCCTGCATTAGACACAATATCCCCTATTCAAAAAGAGAATATAACATGAATACCTCAAAAGAACGCCAAACCGATCAAAATAATGAAGTGTTGTTTGCAGATGAAGACAATGATGAAGTGTTGTTTGCAAATGAAGACAATGATGAAGTATTGTTTACAGATGAAAACCATGATGAGGTGTTGTTTGCCGAGGAAGAATCTAAAGCTCAAAATGAACCTCAGAATGGAATCACCGCTGAAAAAACGGGGAGCCAACCGAATACTCAAGACGCTTGGAAAATATTCATTGTCGATGATGACGTTGAAGTACATCATGTCACTAAAATGATGCTTCGTAAAATTCGCTTTGAAAATAAAGGCCTCACTTTTATCAGTGCTTACTCGGCTGCCGAAGCAAAGATTGTCGTCCAAAAACATCAAGACATCGCAATGATTTTTCTTGATGTTGTCATGGAAGAAGATGATGCAGGATTAAAATTTGTCAAATATCTCCGCGATGAAATAAAAAATCGTCTGGTACGAATTGTTTTGAGAACCGGACAACCAGGAATGGCACCCGAAGAAGATATCATTATTAAGTACGATATCAATGATTACAAAGAAAAGGGAGAACTAACCGCAAAAAAAATGTTGACCACCGTGTTTAGCACACTCAGATCATTTCGTGATTTAACCACCAATGAATGCCTCAAAACGGAAAATGTGCGTATGAAAGCAGAGTTAGACATAGCACACCGAATACAACAGATGGCTTTACCCCTGAAATCAGAACTGAATAAAATTAAAGAGTTAGACATTGCCTGCTTTATGGAACCGGCAAATGAAGTGGGCGGTGATTACTACGAAGTACTCTGTCACGATGGACATATCAAGATTGGTATTGGAGATGTCACTGGGCATGGTTTAGAAAGTGGTATTTTGATGCTTGTCGTACAAATAGCCGTGCAAAGTTTGTTGGAGAGTGGGATTAAAGATTCCGAGAATTTTTTAAACATCCTCAATCGCATCATTTATAACAGTGTACATCGGATGAAACTGGATAAAAATTTAACGCTGTCATTATTGGATTATCATGAGGGTGTATTGCAACTGACGGGGCAACATGAAGACGTCTTGTTAGTTCGTAAAAGTGGTCAAATTGAACGAGTTGATACTTTTGATTTAGGTTTTATGGTTGGGGTAGTCCCTAACATTGCTCATATTGTCTCCCATTTTGAGATCCAATTACAACCGGGAGATGGCATTGTCCTTTATACTGATGGTATTACCGAAGCACTAAATCCTGAAATGGAACATTATGAAATAGAACGCTTGTGCAATGTTGTCAGTCAAAGCTGGCATCTCACCGCCCAAGAAATCCAACAAGCTGTTGTTGCCGATGTCAAGCAATATATTGACACGCAAGAGGTTTTTGATGATATTACCCTGTTGGTGTTGAAGCAGAAATAATGACAAGGATTGCTTATGGAATATCAAAAAAATAAATTATCCCGCAGGGCTACTCTATGCACACCAATAATTTGTAACAAACTGTCGGCTCACGCAGAGCCGCAGAGCCGCAGAGAATGAGAGATATTAAGTGGGTTATAAAACAGCGCTAAAGGGCAACCACAAGGGATTGCCCATAGATGCCTCGCCTCATGCTTCGAGCGAGGGATAATTGATTTTTAAGTACTGAACCCTAAATTTTGAGGTATTTTAATAGAAGCAATGTTTATTTGTAATTAGATTTGCTATGCATCGCGTCTCTACAATTTGAGGTTTCGTAGAGACGCGATGCTTCGCGTCTCTTTGCGGTAATAAAATACCTGTTTATTTGTGCTTCAG
>JAYQWI020000669.1:0-2890 GCA_035871815.2 Candidatus Parabeggiatoa communis | reverse complement strand
GCACCATCACTTTTGAGCGAGATGCTTTAGGGCGCATTATCAAAGAAACCCAAGACGACTTTGTTATTGAACATGAGTATGAGCGTGTTGGCAATTTTATCCACACTGAAACCATTTTCGGCGGTTGGCAGGCTTATGACGGCAACGAGGCGATTGTTCGTTTCTTCCAATCTCCAAACAGCACAAAAACGGTCCGAAATTTTGTGACATATTACTATGAATAGACTCAAAAGATTTTATAATATTCTGGCAAGAGGCTCTAAGGAGAGAAAAATAAATGATTTTCTACATGGGCTTGATAATAGTACGATTAAATGTGCGACTGGCATTCCAAAAGGTTCGCCTTTTATTACGATCGGGAGGGAAGTTATCATTCTTGGTCCGGATTCGGTTTGCAACTTATGGCGCTTAGGGCTGGCTCCTCAAGAAATTATACCAAAGTTATTGGCCTGTTTCGACTCTGATGACAAGGATTGGGCAGCCAATGTTTTATTATATGCCCTCACCCGACACGATGCCATGTGTGTTCAAGTTTATGCACCTGATATTGAAAAGTGGCGTATTGAACACAAGAATTTTGATTTTTCATTTTGGCAAAAATGGTGGACAAAGAATCAGGGAAATATTAATCTTATCTGGGAAGATAACCATTTTAAGGGCCACTTTATATTTTAAATAACGGTTATTTTTCTATCAACGATAAGGGATAATTAACCTATTTTTTAATGGTGTATTCCCACTGTACTGTGCCCTAGTTTCACTTGCTCCGAAAGTGAATCAAAAAATGTCAAGAAGTGGGAATTGAAGCTTTACGGGAGCAAGAAAAACATCCATTGAAAAGCGTGAATTTTTCTTGGTGGTAACTCAATCTGATTTTGATAGCCAGTGGTAAAAATCGACACACGCTTTTGATTCGAGAAGTTGACTGTCAAATTATTATGGCGTGCTGCCATCGCCTATCCTGGCACCCAATGACTACCCCCGATGAAACACTTGAAAATCGATATCCTATAAATTGAACGAAGCGTTTTAAGCCTATCCAAAAAATAAATTATCCGTCGTCTGTCGGGTAGATTGTTGTCCACCATTCCTCTACAAAATCGACAAAAGAAAAATAAATGAGTTCTCCCTTAATCAGCTAAGTTATTGATTTTTATTATCCTTGTACGCCAATAAATTAACTTTATTTAGGGACAACTCTAATAAGGAAAAATAGTTGTGTTATTAACATTACATAATAGTTTTGAAATTTTAGCTCAGGAATCTGAGGCAAGTCAAAAAGATATCGAATCTATTTTGGAACGATTTCCTCAAATTCCTTCTGAATATCTCGACTTGATAGATGAAGTGACTGAGATTGAATTAGAATGGAATGGTGAACAGTACCTTCGTATATGGCATCCTGATGGTTGCTTGGAAATGGATGAAGCTTATGATATTTCGTTGCACATAAAAGGAGCGATACCGATAGGTGATAATGGTGGCGGAAAAGTGATCTTCTACATGAATGGAATAGAAAATGGTTGGGGGCTCTATTTAGTCGAATTTGGAAATCTTGCTCCAGAAGAGGCAGAGTACTTAGCTTCCTCTCTTACTGATTTACTCTGCAAAGGAATAGGAATAGATAGGTTAGCTTAACTAACGATAGCAGCATAGATTAATGTAGGATGAGTTTCACTACGCGAGGATACCCAGTTTCTGTTCGTTGGACGGCTCACCAAACAACAAGTGATGCCACTAGGTAAAAGGCCTCTACTCAAAAAAATTAAAAATAGCCAACGTGACGGCGGATTGAGAGTTTATTAATTCCTTGAATTAAACCATGCCAAATTTGATAACATGACACAATGCGACGATTAAAGAGGAGTCTGTAAATGTATTTGACAGGAGACGATATTTTTCATAACTGGCCATATCGTTGGTTTGGGGTTTGGACTGAACCTGGCAGTGCTGATAAAAAGTGGCCACTTAGAACTCAGCTCACAGATTCTAAATGGAAATTTAAAGGTAAAAAACACTTGATTCAGTATTTACGTTCGGCACGGATTGTCTTATGCAGTGGTTCATTTCACATTCATTGTAATTTATGCCATCAAGACATTGGTGATCCCGGTTGTTGGCAATCAGATAATGTTTGGCTTTGGCCTTGTAGCTTGGCTCATTATGTAGACAAACATCATATTAGGCTACCCGATAAAATGCTTTACCATATTGTCAATAACCAATTTATCCCGCCCACCGATATTATAGTTGGATATGATGATTTACCTTGGCCTGATCTTGACTTGTACGATTAAAAAAGTCATTCTGGTTAATGAACTTACGCATTTAAAATTCAACTATTTAATTTTATTGTTATTGTTATTTTTGATTTAAGGCTTGGAGAAGGGTGTCATTTATTGATTTCTAATCAATTTAAGGATCATATTAATCTCCTTCTGTTTTTGGATTGGGCTATTTTAACTAAGAATTGCTAAGATTATGAGGCGTTTTATATGGGCGAAAGTGACAACAGTGAGAAAAATGGGACAACCACTTCCTCTTTTATCTCCCTTGAGTATATTCATAGATGGGAAGATGGCCAAGCCAGAATCCAGTGGCCTTCACCAAACACTCTGACGAGTGTTGTTCAACTGGCTATAACAGGTGCGGAAACCTCGTGCCAATTGCAAGCTAAGCCTTCTGTACTCCAAGCGCAAATTCAAGAACAGTTGGCACAGTTAGACTTTTATCAGAGTGAAGCAATTGAGGGTGATTACACCCTGACTTTTTCAAAGCCTAATGAGGTTTCCAGTACTTTGTGTTGGTCAGCTAAAACGGAAACATCCGAGTTAGGCGCTTTGCGAAACCAAGTTGAGGAAACGGCCCATCTGGCTTACGTCAAGTCAAT
>JAYQWI020000668.1:0-1194 GCA_035871815.2 Candidatus Parabeggiatoa communis | reverse complement strand
TAAACCGAAACATTGCCACGATCTAATCCTTTATTATAAACAATCCTTGTAGTTGGTTTTCAATATGAAAAAGATCGCAGTAATGTCTCGGTAAAATCCTAATCATTCTGTGGACACAATATGTGCCCACTTTACAACGTGACGATTACTTAACGACAGCCTCTTGCTTGGCTTCGACTTTGTCAGGTTTGGCTTGAGTCTTGGTGATCTGAAAATACATCGTACCCGGCACTTCTTCCATAACGGCTGAAAAAGCATCGAATTTGGTTGACCAAGTACCCGTAAAGGGTTCGAGCAATTGTAAGTCGATAGCGGGCAAATCCAAAATACCGAGCTTTTTACGTGGGTCGTATCGGTAACTTGGGTTCGTGCAATGAGTTGCTCCACCTGAAGCAGCGTAGCCCTTATCGTATTCAGCCTTTAACTCTGCTTGGGTGCATTCTCCTCCAGACGGCTCACTACCAAGAAGCAACGCCAAAACCTCGCCTGTATCTGGAACAGTTTCGTCCCCAATTCCAAGTCCCCAGCAATTAGAAGGTTGACCGATGATGTAAACCCAGAAGCGAGAACTGTCATCAACATTCCCATAAGCGTACCAGTTCCAGCCGCCTTTGCCGCCACTGCTACGCACTGTCCCATCATGGAATTCCCCCATTCTGTACCCAGAACCAAATTGAACCTCACAAATCTTATCGGCGTAGGCTATGCCCGTCAAAGCATCACCTGGCACCGGAAAAGTGAGTCCAATATGGCCTTCGGCCCAACCGTTATAAAATTCCTCCCGCTTAGAATGATCGCCACCGGTATGAGGCACACCAGGATCGGGTGAAGCGTCCTGTTTTAAGCATAAAATCGGCAATTTTGTTGAACAACTTGTATCGCCTTTATATGCTTCACAACCACTGCATCCGACTCTGTCCACACCTAATGTATCATGATGAGATTGCTTTTTCCAAGTCATGCCCATCTTATCCGCGTGGGCCAGAGGGTGAAATGATAAACAAAGGGATAGGGCGCATAACGTACCGATAGATTTAGCGATTTTATTTAACATGATTGTTCTCCTTAATCTGTGTTGATATACGAAAGTGAAAATGAGTTTTATTATTGAAGTAAGACTGACAAATGGCTCAAATTTGCCAAAAAAATTTGTCAACGATAGTACAGCGGATTAGCGGAATAAACGGATTAACG